>NZ_JAQZSD010000007.1:0-101085 GCF_028674935.1 Lysinibacillus sp. CNPSo 3705
GTCGCTACGTTGCACTCACGCTTTCGCGCAAAAAACATCTGTTGGCCCGAGACCCTGCAGCGAAGCGAAGCGGCTCATCGGACGCCCCCAGGAAAGCGCCCAGTCGAAACGGAAATCAACCCCACGTTATGGTGATGGGCCAGTTTTATCTTCATTAATAAATGTTTTTATGGGCAAAAGCATAGCTGCATGTATATCTGAAGATAAATCCTCCGGCGGATGTCGAAGAAAATTTTATTACGTAGGTGACGGGATGAATCAGGAGATTTTCGAAAAAAACTATACAATGTCATCACTGCACAAAGCTATTAAAGTGTTAAAAGCTTTCTCAAAAGATGAACCAAGCCTTTCCCTAACTGAGCTAAGTAAAAAAACAGGGATCAGCATTTCGAGTTTACAGCGCTTCGTTTCTACCTTTGTGTACGAAGGCTTTCTTCACAAAGATGAACGTACAAAGCGCTATCAATTAGGTCATTCACTTCTGTATTTAGGCAATTTAGTAAAAGAAGAATCAAGTCTTATTATTGTCGCAGAACCCATTTTAAAAAAGCTAAACGAAGAAATCGGCGAAAGTGTTTCCATGAATATTATTGATGGATTGGAAAGACGATGTATTTTAAACTTTGATTCAACATATCCGCTTTCAACGAAAATGTTTGTAGGTGACACCTCTCCCCTTTATGCAGGTGCATCATCTAAAATATTGCTCGCATTTATGCCGAATGTTGAAGAATATATAGAGAATATAAGTCTTGAATGTATCACTGATAATACTATACTTTCAAAAGAGCAGCTGTTCACGGAATTAAAGCAGATCCGTTTACAACGGTTTGCGAAAAGTAATAGCGAACGTGTGCGCGGGGCATGCTCTGTATCTGCACCGATTTTAAATGCTTCCAACCAAATCATTGCATCCGTGTCACTTGTTATACCAGAAGTACGCTATAGTGACTATGATGAAAATTTATTAATTGACACTATTCAAAGCATTGCATTAGAAATCGAAAAACAATTGTATTGATCGAAACAAAGAATAAACCCGAATAGGTTCACTTTTTAAGTGTCCTCTATTCGGGTTTAGTGCTTTATTTGACTTTTCACAAAAATCGCGGACGACATTTGTAAAAATATGCCTTAAATATAAGTAGTGGAGACTGGGCGACCCCCGGTGAATAGCCATAGAGGAACGCAGGCTAAAAACATCACATCTGTGATAACGCCTTCGACCAACATCGGCCCGAGACCTTGCAGCGGAGCAAGTGTTTTCTGTGCGAAAGCGTAGCGACAGCAACAAGTGTTTTCTGTGCGAAAGCGCAGTGTAACGTAGCGGCATCAACATCTAAGCGCCCAGTCAGAACGGAAGTCATCCCTACATTATGGTGAAGAACTAATTATTTACTAATCTTAAGAAATCATCCCAATAATTTAAGCGTGGTAGTTCAACATGCTTGTTATAGGATTGATTTTTTAAAATTACTTTTGTCTTCACATCTTGCAGTGTTTCTAATACAGCTGGTTTATCATCTACATAAACATCTAAAGCTAGCTCTTTGATGATCGCCACTTTCTCAGTATCTTGCATTCCGCAGAAAAAATGACCTTCTGTCATTGGAAATCCTTGTGCTTCCATCCATGCTTGTGTTTGCTCACAATATTGCTTAGGACGGGAAGTAATATAATAAATGTCATGCCCCTGCTGTGCCAAAGCTTGAAGCGTTTCTAGTGCCCCCTCAAAAGAAGGACAATCCGTAAAATAAATTTCCTCTAATGAGCTATTCCACATCGCCGCTCCTTCAGCATCTGTTAATCCAAAAGGTTCGTGAATTTCAACTCTTTGCAAAGCTTGAAATACTTCTAGCGCAACATTTTTATCAAGTTTTTTATTATAGAGCTTAAAGGCATGTGCTCGTAAATCTATGAGTGTGTCATCTATATCAAAGCCAAATTTCATGTTGTTTTTCTTCCCTTCAAGAAGCCTTATTGATGAAGTTAGTTGCGAATGTTTGCTCTTTTTCAATTTGCATCGCTAATACTTCTTCAATGGCTCGCTCGCGCATTTGTTGAAAATCGTGTACGTTAAAATGAACAAGCGTATTTTTATTTAATAATGACGCAAGACAATCTGCATCCTTGAGTGCACTATTGAGCCCGAATGCTCCAGTTGGTGTCATCGTGTGAACAGCATCGCCTAATAGTGCAAGCCCCTCTGTCCCCCAGCAGTCACAATGACTACTGAATACATCAAGCAAGACAAAATCTTGCCAAGATCTAATATGTTCGTTTACAGTATCAGATAGTTCTGGGAATTGTTCTAAAAGCTGTTGGATAAATGGAGTAAATGCTTTTTTTCTGAGCTGAGGAAAACTCCCTTGTTCAATATTCCAGCCAATTTGAATGAACCCACCTACCTGCGTAAATAAGGATAGCTGTTTCCCACCTATTAATGCCATTTTAATCGATGGTTCCCATCCATGAGGGGCAGGAATTTTCGCCCACAATAAATCAAAGCCATGCTTATGCTTTTGAATCTCAATGTGCGCTTGCTTGCGAATAGTAGAGTAACGGCCGTCAGCACCGATAATTAACTGACTACTAATTTCAATCTTTTCCCCATTTCTTGATGCAACGACACCCGTATATCTGCCCAAAGAATCAACTAAGAGCTTCATTACCTTCGTATTCAAGAAACAAGAAAAATGAGGAAAATGCTGTGTTTCTTGTAAAATTCCCTTTAATAGATTTGCTTGCGGTACATGAATTCCTAAATGTCCAACAGCTTCAACAGGGAAAATAGTTTTGATTGCTCTACCGTCTGCGTAATATTCAAGTTTTTCCATACGTAATAAACCGAGCGCTTCGACTGCTTCAAAAAGCTGATGACTTTTTAAAACAGCCTCACCCTCCTCATTTAAATGCTCGCCGCGAAATGCCTGCCCAAGTGCTGCGTTTTGTTCCAGTAGAATTACGGAAAGACCTTTTTTCGCTAGTAAGTGCGAAAGAAGTGCTCCACCTGGCCCAGCCCCTACGATACAAACATCTGCTTGATAATTCACTTTCCTTCACCTATCTTTGGATAAGCAATAATACGTAGATCTTGCCCGACCTGCTCAAACGAAGCAAATTCTACATCCCATGCTTCATCCATAGTAGATGGATTTGAACCGGCAATCGGTGTTAATGATAAGCGACCACCGAGAATTTTTGGCGCTATATAAATCACATATTTATTAATAGCACCTTGCTGTAAAAAGGAAGAGTTGATCGTACTTCCACCCTCTACTAAAATATCCGTAATGCCATATTGATATAGTTTTTCAAGCATATCGTCAACAACAAGTCCCTCAGAGTCATGTCGAACTGGCAATACAGTTACGCCTTTGTCCTCAAATACTGTTATTTTTTCTTGGTCGACATTCTCACTACATACAATAATTGTTTTCGCTTCTTCTACATTCAAAACATTGGCATGAGCTGGTGTACGAAGGGAGCTATCCATAATAATGCGTACTGGATTTTTTCCGTAAGCTTCTTTTAATCTTGTTGTTAAGGATGGATTGTCAGCTAAAACAGTCCCAACACCAACTAAAATACCATCCACCTCATGTCGAATACGGTGAACATCCTCACGCGCTGCCTCACCAGTTACCCACTTGGAATGTC
This sequence comes from Lysinibacillus sp. CNPSo 3705, assembly GCF_028674935.1. Classification (NCBI taxonomy): domain Bacteria; kingdom Bacillati; phylum Bacillota; class Bacilli; order Caryophanales; family Bacillaceae; genus Lysinibacillus; species Lysinibacillus sp. CNPSo 3705. The sequence goes on from NZ_JAQZSD010000007.1 coordinate 3,661, forward strand.
CTGTATGAGCAGCTATTTTTCCATCTAAAGTCATCGCATATTTTGAAATAATAAATGGTCGTTTTGTTAGCATATTGTGAATAAAACGTTCATTTAAACGGCGAGCTTGATCTTCTAAAACCCCCACCTCTACCTCAATACCCGCATCTCGTAACAGCTGAATACCACGTCCAGCAACAGCAGGATTTGGATCTTGCATAGCTACAACCACTCGACTAACTGCGGATTCCTTCACTAAATTTGCACAAGGAGGTGTTTTTCCGTAATGCGAGCATGGCTCAAGTGTTACATAAAGTGTCGCACCTTTAGCATGTTCTCCAGCCATACGGAATGCATGCACCTCTGCATGTGGTTCCCCTGCTTTTCTGTGTAAACCTGTTCCAACAATTACACCGTCTTTGACGATTACAGCTCCTACTAGTGGATTAGGGTTTGTATTTCCTTTTGCACTAGCGGCTAAATCAAGTGCTAACTGCATATATTTTTCATCTATTGTCATCTTCGTTCCTCCACTCACTTCTCTTCGCGCAAATGTCCAGATTTCTCTACTTTCGTGTCTAAATAAAAACGATTTGTCTCCGTTAATCCTCCCCATAATGGGACATGTCCTTCTGCTGCTAAACCATGTGCCTGTAATGCGGCAAGCTTCTTCGGATTATTGGTAATGAGTGTAACTGGTTTCGAACGAAGTGCAGCTAACACAGTAATGGCATCTTCGTAAGAACGAGTATCATCTGGGAAGCCAAGAGCATGGTTTGCTTCAACCGTATCTAACCCCTCTTCTTGTAATAAATAAGCAAGCGATTTCGAGAACAATCCGATGCCACGACCTTCATGATCAGCTAAGTAGAAAATAGCCCCACAACCATGCTCCACAATCATTTTCATCGATTCATGTAATTGATAACCACAGTCACAGCGTTGGCTTCCAAAAATATCACCTGTATGACAAATGCTATGCATGCGAATTAAAGCATCTTCAGCATGTGTAAAATCTCCATAAACAAGCACTGATGACTGTTGTAAAAAAGCTAAATTTGCAGATGCTAACCCATCAATAATTTCCTCTTTCGACTGATTAGCTCCCACTTTTAACCAGTTATACCATTGAAATGTCGCTGAAAATTCACCCTGTTTTACCGGTAATTTTACTGGACCAACTAGGCAAATACTTTCAGTTTCTGATTGCTTTACGATCGTCATTTTGTCTTTCACTATATCTAAAACTCTAGTAGTAATTGTCATATTTTCTCCAACCTTCTAATGTTAACAGCTAGCAAAACAAACTAACTGAGCACTTGTATTTTTATATAGCTTACATAACGTAACTTAGTTTATAATAATAACTAATAGCTGTCAAACTCCAGCTCTTACTCTATTAAAAACAAAAAACTGCTATATTACGTTTTTATCATATACTACTAGCTTATGGAGATGCTATTTTTTCTGTGCAGGCTAGTCTATAATAAGCTGAGGGAACTGTAATGACGAAAGGAAGTTAAGAATGCAATTAGAAAAAAATGTGCAAGTGAAGCAGCCAAAATATCAACAAATAGCTGTCGACCTAGCCTCAAAAATCGTGGAAAGAAAGTATCGAATTGGCGATAAAATTTACGCAAGATCATCCCTAGCTAGTCAATACAATGTCTCTGCGGAAACTGCTAGAAGAGCAATTGCTGTTTTGCAAGACTTGGAAATTGTGGAGGCCACCAAAGGTAGTGGAGTTATCATCATCTCATATGAAAAGGCTGCACAGTTTGTTCGCCAATTCCATGATGTTCAATCAGTCCATGAGCTACAACATGAGCTTATGTCTAGCATTCAGAAGCAGCACCAAGAATTAATAAATCTACAGGAAAAGACCAAACAACTGATTAGTCGAACTGAACATTTCCGTTCCGTCAATCCGTTTATTCCTTACCAATTAGAGATGACAGCTGAAAGCCCTTGTATCCACCAAACAGTACAGGAATTAAATTTTTGGCAAAATACATCTAGCACAATTGTCGGAATTCGTCGTAAAAATGAATTATTATTATCACCTGGCCCATATGTATCCTTAGAAGAAGAAGATATTATTTACTTTATCGGGAATGATGAAAGTTTCGCTCGAGTTCAGAGCTTTTTATACCCAAATTAAAATCCGCTTAAACGCTGATATAGCAGCGTTTAAGCGGATTTTTTCTATTTTGTCGATTTGACAGAAGTAACAACTTTTTGTTAGGGTTAAGTTGTTACTTGTTTATATTTGGGTATCATTATCCTCAAATAGTATTTATCTTTATTTAGTGAGTGTCTAAACGCCTACTAAAATAGAGGGACTCAGCCTAAAATGCCTCATCTAGTGGCAATTCATATGTGCGTAATGAAGTAACAACTATTACGCCAAGGCGAAATTGATCTACGAAAGGAGTGGTTCTAGTGGAAAAAATAAAAGTGGAACATGTTTCTAAAGTTTTCGGGAAACATATTCCCCAAGCCTTAGAACTCGTCAAGCAACAAAAAAGCAAGACTGATATCTTAAAAGAAACAGGTGCAACAGTCGGTGTATACGATGCAAGTTTTACCGTAAATGAAGGTGAAATCTTCGTTATCATGGGATTATCAGGGAGTGGAAAGTCGACACTGATTCGACTTTTAAACCGTCTCATAGAACCTACAAGTGGAAATATTTACATCGATGGAGAAAATATTTCTAAAATGGGCAAAGAGAGTTTACGTAAAGTAAGAAGAAACAAAATGAGTATGGTCTTTCAAAACTTCGGTTTATTCCCCCATCGTACACTTCTTCAAAACACAGAATACGGCCTTGAAATCAGAGGCATCTCAAAGGAAGAACGGCAAGCAAAGGCAGAGCAAGCTCTCGACAATGCAGGCTTACTTGCTTATAAGGACCAATATCCTAGTCAATTATCAGGCGGTATGCAGCAGCGTGTTGGATTAGCACGGGCACTTGCAAATGACCCTGAAATATTACTAATGGATGAGGCTTTTTCTGCACTCGATCCATTAATTCGAAAAGAAATGCAAGATGAGCTACTCGATTTACAAAGCACATTGAAAAAAACTATTTTATTTATCACCCACGATTTGAATGAAGCATTACGTATTGGTGATCGTATCGCCATTATGAAAGATGGCTCAATCATCCAAATTGGTACTGGGGAAGAAATTTTAACAAATCCTGCAAATGATTATGTTAAAACATTCGTAGAAGACGTCGATCGTTCTAAAGTATTAACTGCCGAAAATGCCATGGTTCGACCTGTATCTGTCAATGTAGATGTAGATGGACCGACCGTAGCACTTAAAAGAATGCGTGAAGAAACGGTTAGTTTATTAATGGCCGTTGACAAAAATCGACATTTAAAAGGCTATATTACTGCTGACGACGCACGGGCTGCAGCTAAAAGACAAGAACAAACGGTACATTCGATTGTTCAATCAGATATGTTAACCGTTCCACCAGATATGCTTTTACAAGATATATTAGGTTTGATTCATAATAGTCCTACTCCTATTGCGGTTGTAAAAGATGAGCGCTTGCTTGGTGTTCTTATCCGGGGCGTTGTCATCGAAGCACTTTCAACTAGCGATGAGGAGGCAATTGCAAATGAATAATTTATTAGACAATATTCCAGCAATACCAGTGGGACCATGGGTAGAATCAGTTATGGACTGGTTGACGAGTAATTTTTCAATGTTTTTTAACTTGATTCAAAAAAATGGAAAACTACTCATGAATCAGGTCACTGATTTATTAGTGAGCATTCCCCCGATTATTCTTATTTTACTTATTGTCATTTTTGCCTTTTTCGTTACCGGTAAAAAATTTGGGCTCGCAACGTTTTCATTAATTGGTTTGTTATTTATTTACAATCAAGGCTTATGGACGCATCTTATGGAAACAACCACGCTCGTGCTCTTTTCAAGTATTATCTCAATCATATTAGGTATACCTCTTGGCATTCTTATGTCTAAGTCAACTGTAGCAGAAAATGTGATTAAGCCGATACTCGATTTCATGCAAACAATGCCTGGCTTCGTATACTTGATTCCTGCCGTTGCCTTCTTTGGTATCGGGATAGTCCCTGGTGTGTTTGCATCCGTTATTTTTGCCTTACCACCAACTGTACGTATGACGAACCTAGGAATTCGCCAAGTACCAAAAGAATTAGTAGAAGCTGCTGATTCATATGGAAGTACCTCAAAGCAAAAACTATTTAAAGTAGAAATTCCTCTTGCCAAATCAACGATAATGGCAGGGATTAACCAAACAGTTATGCTATCACTGTCAATGGTTGTAACTGCCTCAATGATTGGCGCACCTGGTCTAGGACGTGAAGTATTAACTGCGCTACAACGTACACAGGTTGGTAATGGCTTTGTTGCAGGTTTAGGTCTTGTCATTTTCGCCATTGTTATAGACCGCCTAACGCAAAGTTTTAATAAGAAGAAAGCCGTATAGCAAAAGAGGCAATTTATTGACGAAAATCTTAGTTCTTCATTTTCACCTCTGAGATTTACGATTTGTAGTAGTTTGCTACAAAACTATTAATATAGGAAAGGAAGATTTGATGAAACTAAAAACATTAACTAAATTAGGAATGGCTTTAGGGCTTGGCTTTTTGCTAGCCGCATGTAATGCTGATGATTCAAGTAAGAGTAGTGGTAACGCAAAGGACGTCAATCTAGCCTACGTTGAATGGGATACTGAAATTGCTTCAACGAATGTAGTTGGTCAGGTACTAGAGGATTTAGGCTACAATGTAACATTAACACCACTTGATAATGCAATTATGTGGGAGGCTGTTTCAAAAGGTGAAGCAGATGGGATGGTCGCTGCATGGTTACCAAATACTCATGCCCCACAGTACGAAAAATATAAGAATGACCTTGATGAGCTAGGTGAAAACCTTACTGGTGCCAAAATAGGTCTAGTAGTACCAAGCTATATGGATGTTAACTCGATTGAAGATTTAAAAAATCAAGCAGATCAAACAATTACGGGTATTGAACCTGGTGCTGGGATTACAGCTGCTACTGAAAAGGCCTTAGATGAATATGATAACCTAGCAGGTTGGCAGCTATTAACTTCTTCATCTGGAGCTATGACCACTTCTCTTGCTAAAGCAATTAAAAATAAAGAAGACATTATCGTGACAGGCTGGTCTCCTCACTGGAAATTCGCTAAATATGATCTGAAATATTTAGATGATCCAAAAGGCGTTTATGGTGGCGAAGAAACGATTAACACATTCGCTCGTAAAGGTTTAAAAGAAGATCAACCAGATGTCTATTCTGTACTAGATAACTTCCACTGGACATCAGAAGACTTAGAGAGCGTTATGCTAGAAATTATGGATGGCAAAGACCCAAAACAAGCTGCTAAAGATTGGGTGAAAGCAAATGCAGACAAAGTTGCTGAATGGACGAAGGATGTAAAAAAATAATTTTCAAAAAGTGACGGACAACCGGCGTGGTTGTCTGTCTTTTTTCTAGGCTCTTCCCGTCTTATTTGAAATTCAGTTCTATCTTGCTAACATTGCCGCAATGGTTTTTTATAAGAAATAATTAACGTTCTTTTGCGATCATAAACAAAAAGTCACCCCGCAACGATTAAACTGTGTAAGATGACTATTTATGTTATTAGTTAGGATAATAACTTCAAAAATATCGCAGCTCCTAAAACAAGAGTAATGCAAACAATACGTCTCCAATCCTTAGATTCATTGAAAAACACCATACCGAGTAATGCACCACCCGCCGCTCCAATGCCAGTCCAAATGGCATATGCTGTACCCATCGGCAATGTTTCCATGGCATATGCAAGGCCAGCAAAGCTCAAGGTAAATACAAAAATCAATAACACTAAGTTTTTTATACTTTTTGTATCATTATATTTACTAATCATATAAACACCCATCATCTCACATAGCCCCGCTACTACTAATGCAACCCATGCCATTATTCATTCACCACTTTCTCTTTAGGCTCCCCGGTCACTAGCTTTAAACCAACGACCCCTGCAAGTAAAACGACAATACATAAAATTTTGGCTAATTTCCATGGCTCTCCGAACAGTAAGCTATCAGCACACACAGTACCCGCTGTCCCCAAGCCTACGAATACTGCATAAACAGTGCCAACTGGTAAGCTTTCCCCAGCCTTAATTAGTAAATAAAAGCTAATAAAAATTGCAATCGTGGTACCAATCCATTCGAGTGCATTCTCTGCATGCTTTAAGCCAATAACCCAGCCGACTTCAAAAAAAGCAGCAATTACGACACTAAACCATTGTTTGTTCATTGTAAATTCCTCCATTTTATTGTTAAACACAAATGGATACTATTATTGGGCAGTTCTTTAAAAACGGTATTCTGACCTACCCGAGCAATTCGGCGATCAAATTACAACGTCCCTTCACAGTAGCCAAATAAAAAAAGCCTAAGGAACACTGCTGTAAACAGTATCTCCCAGGCTTTTATCCTTCCGTGTCACAAAATCAATTTGTGGTTTTCTCTCGGACCAGACTAGCTTTGCTACGGAACCCTAGAAAACTAACATATTTGATTGTGCTACTAGTATAGCAAACTATTCAATCATTTTCTACTCGTACATAACCGACTTTTTCAACTAGTGCTTGCCCCTCATCTGATACAATCCAGTCGATAAACTTCTTTACATTAGGATTAGCTGTTCCTGCTGTTACAGCATAAAATTCAGATACGAGTGGGTATGTGCCTTTACGAATATTTTCCTTTGTGGGCGCAATCCCATCAATGGACAATAATTTAATTTCGTGGTTATTTACCATTTCTGTTGAGTAAAATCTAAACGTGTAGCCAATGGCATTTTTATAATTACGATATTGTGATACCTCATGAATAATACCACCCATACCTGTTGCAACATTTTCAGCAGGTGCTTCCATGATTGGTGTATCTCCCATCATTCTTTCAAGTGCTGTTTGGCTTCCGCTATCTGCTGGGCGCTGAAAAGCACGAATCGCAGCATTTTCACCACCGACTTCATGCCAATTCATAATTTCCCCAGCGTAAATTTGTTTTAACTGCTCCAATGATAAATTTTCTACGCTGTTCTTATGATTGACGAAAAAGACAAATGCCTCTCGTCCAATGGGGGTCATGTCAAATTTAAGACCTTCCATCTCAGCTTGCCTCTTTTGTGATTCAGATGGCGCCGCTACAAAAATCAGATCAACATCTCCTGAAATCAAATTTTCATAAGCTTCAGGTGTACGACTCACCATTACTCTACTATTATCATATGCATAATAACCCTTTGGATAGGTCGCTTCTACAAAGGCAGCATACAGTGGATACATCGCCGTCGCCCCATCTAAGCGAGGTAGTGCGTCAACTAATTGCAATGAAGCCTTTGTATCTGACTTTACTACTTTATTTTGTTCTATAAATGGTTGATAGACAGACACATCAATTTCTGCATCAACGGTTGGAATACTCATTTTGTAGTAATGTTGAATGGGCTTAATCGAGGCAATTAACAACGAAATGCCCATTAGCCCCGCTAACCATATTTTCCGTTTTGTCGTTGTCAACCAATCAAAAATTAAACAAATAAATAGGACAAATAAACATATCGGAACGGTTAAGAGTAGTCCACTAAAATGTAGCCCACCACTAATAATTAAATACAGCGCAACTACTCCTGTGAAAAATAATAACCCTATTAGGACAAAAAGAGACTGTAGCACTTTCATAATCAACGGCTCCACCTCCCAAAGAGTAATTTTAAACCATATTTATATAATAGGTTATTTCTGAAAAATAACACAACTATATATTCTGAAAATTATGTTAAAATAAATTGAAGTATTGTAAGGAGGTATTACATATGGCAATTGAAAAAGTACGTGAACATTTAGCACAATGGAATGTGCAGCACAAAATACAGGAGCTAAACGAAAGCTCGGCGACCGTTGAACTAGCAGCACAGGCACTCGGCTGCGAGCCTGAACGCATTGCGAAATCCTTATCGTTTCTCGTGAACGATGGCGCAATACTAATTGTTGCAGCAGGCGATGCCAAAGTCGATAATGCAAAATTTAAAGCTGCCTTTGGTACAAAAGCAAAGATGCTTGGGAAAGATGAAGTTCTTGAAAAGATCGGGCACGATGTAGGTGGTGTTTGTCCTTTCGGTGTGAATGAGGGCGTTGCTATTTATTTAGATGAATCACTCAAACGCTTCACAACGGTATTCCCTGCATGTGGTAGTAGCAACTCCGCCATTGAGCTTACAATTTCTGAATTAGAAACCTATACACCATATCAAGAATGGATTAACGTCTGCAAAGGCTGGAATGAGTAACAGGGCAGAAAAAACGGCGAAACTTTATTAAAAGTCTCGCCGCTTTTTAGTTAAATTTCTTTCTTATACCCAACAGCTAACCAGTGAGAATCCCATTCTGTAATTTGATTACCTACTCTACAAGATAAGCCACATGCACGATTATCAGCGATAAATGAGCCGATTAACCATTTCTTTGTTTGTAATCCATCCTTTAGGTTTATCGTTATAGAGGGCATTTCCACATACTGCTGATAAATAAACAAATTATCATCATAATGGGTATACGCAGAAGCATTTGTTTTCGTACCATCCCCTGCATAGATTTCTACAGTATTCCCTTCCCGAGAATAGACAGGTTTCTTTACAAACGGTAAGTTCTCCTGTACAAATAGTTCTGCCGAAAGGTACGTTGGCAACATATATTTCTGAATAGCAGCTCGTTCTTCTGCATTAAAAAGAAGCGGATCATTTTTGCGTTCCCAAATTAACCATAATAAAATTTTCGATTGTAGTACATATGCAGCGGGTGCATTGATAATAGCAAGCTGTCCATCTTTTACGAGTTCCAGTAAATGTAGACCAATACGATCACCATCGCAAGACATATCATCTATTAAAAACTCTACTGGGTGTGCAGGACGATATAAAATATCAATTTTCTCCATGGCAGGTGTATAAAGGCCTCGAGCTATATTAGCAGTGTTACTAGAAAAAATGATTAGCTCTTGAATAGGAACATACTCCACATCAAAAGGTATACATTTCTTTAAAAACTGTACCTGACAATATTCCTCATAATCTTCCGCGGCCGTTTTCCCTGTAATGACGATTTTAGGTTTTTTCACATCATTTAAATAATGCATAGCCGCAAAGAGTGCACCAGACAAGGTTTTATGTAATGCTGAAACATCATTCGGACTATCAACTCCTAAATGCTGACAAAGCGCTTCATTGATCTCAAAGGTTTCTTGGACAAGAAATGGCGTTTCACCATTTAATTCAAGACATTTTATTTGTCCGTCCTCTGTACAAATAAAATCGAAGCGAGCCAGTATCGATTGTTGCTGTAAATAATCTAATTGAATATATGGTAGCATTTCAGAACGAATGCCTAGTGCTAAAAGTTGTTCATCCGATAAATGCTTAAATTGTTTCCCAACCTTTAAAAATATTTTCCAAAGTATGGTAGATGCATAGTTAATTTCATCGATTTTCTCTTTGGGTAAATCTAGTACATCGTACAAGGCATACTCAAGATCCTCAAAGTCAGGAAAGAAATTAGGAAATTGAGAATAAAATGCTTGGCGTTGTTGAAAATATTTGTCCATATTGATTGCTCCTTTTAAGAAGATGAAGAGCCGCCTCGAGAGGTACCACCTGAGCCAAAGCCTGATTTCCCTGTGCTAGATGATGAGTGATTTGAATAAGAATTAGAACTATTCGTCGATGAACTTGAACTATTTGAGTATGAACGCTTGCCACTCGAATAAGACTTGGAACCGCTTGTATTTGAATTTGAGCTATTTGTTGTTGAGCTATTTGTTGTTGAGTTATTTGAGCTACTAGATGTTGTACCAGACGGATTTTGAGAGCCATTCGTCGTAATTCCATTAGAATTCGCATTTTTACTTTCGCTCGTATTGCTATAATTCGTTCGTGGTACTGCTGAACCACCACCTTTATCCTCTCTGTCTGTCCCATTTCTTAAATTGCGACTTTTATAAATAGCACTTCCTATCATAGCTCCGGCAGTTGCATACATAAGTCCATTGAAGAAATGATGTGCATAATGCGGCGAATTTTCATCTAAACATTCGAACGAACCATCATCACTTTCTTTCCATTTCTTACATGAATTTGCCATGTCACTGTCATAAACACTTTGTAAACCATTCCCTGCTGTTGAAGGATTAGTTTCTTCCGTTGTATTATCTGTAGTGGCAGTAGACTCTTTGACGGTCTGAGTTTCTGTATTCCCGCACGCGGCTAATTGCATAGCCATAAATGACGCTGTTGTGACTGTTATGTATTTTTTCATTTGTTTTGCCATATCCTATTTCTCCTTTATGTCGATACCTATTTTACGGATGGCTACTGCTTTAGGTTTCATTTTTACAAATTCATACATTATCATAGCACTAAAAACTCCCTGGCGGATTAGAATCATTTACCGCAAGGGAGTTTCGCATAAATCGTTTACTTTTTCGCCACTTTTTTCCTACCATATGTCATAAAGCGCCATACCTTCTCAAATGGCCCCATTTTAAAGAATTTGAACCAGATGACACTGAAGATAATTTGAATGACAAAAATTAAGATTGCAATGATTACTACATCAGAAGGTGAAACAACTTCAAGCCCCATTAATGACATAATAGCTAAACCAATAAAGCTTTGAGCTAAATAGTTTGTAAATGCCATCTGACCTACTCGCCCAATTGGCTTAAGAAACTTCGCGATGCTTTTATTCTCCAACATAATAAATAGGCAAGTTAAATAAAAATACGTTGTCGGAATTACCCCTAAACCAATAATCAATTGTAGATTTGGATCTTCCCCTTGAGCAGCAAACCAAATCCAAAGAGAGATGCCAACAAAGAGTGGGAATGTCACAAATTGTAGCCACTTTATTTGTTTTGAGTATTCACTAATATGACTAATCCAATCAGCTTTCGCTGCTAAAAAACCAGTTAAAAACATAATAAAAATAGTAACGGCATCATTTCCTAATATCCCAAAAACAGTTGATAAGGCTCCTTGATTTGGCATAAATAGTTGTCCAAGAATGCTAAGGACATGAACGGTAACGATAGCAAATAGCCATTTACTAATTGTTGAAACCTTTGCATTATAGAAAGGAATGAGTAAAAAACCTATTACTGCATAGATAGCGAGGATTGAACCCCAAAAAATAAACATATGGACAATACCAATTAATAATAAAGCTAGTAAACGTCTGGCAAAACGCCATCTTGGCTTATCGCCACGCGCTTCTGCACGTGAAGTGAAAATGTAAAAACCTACACCAAAGAGGAATGAAAAAATGGAAAAGAATTTCTTTTCAATAAAAATATCAATGAGCGTATCAATAATGCCGTTAATTCCACTATAGTCAGGCATCGGTCCTCCCTCTACTAGCATCTGGTAGGCCGCTACATTTATAAACAGAATGCCAAATAACGCTAGCCCTCGAATAATATCTAAGGAAACGATTCTTTCTTTTTGAGTAATGGATGAATTCATGCTTAAAACTCCTTATCTTTCATACTTTACGAACTATGACTATCATAACCTCTCATCCTTACAGTAGTTTTTTGAAAAGCTTACAGGAACCTTACATTTATAGATTTATCTCATCAGTTAATGCTTTTTTCACTTACATTAGTTTTTAATCCCCTCCTACAAGCAAAAATTTCATATTTTATAGTAATCATTATTTTTTTTATAAAGGAGAATAGATGATGTACAGACACCGCACATTTGGTTTTTGCTACCCGGGTTATAAATACTGTGGACCAGGGTGTTCAGGACCAGGTAGACCTATCAATGCCGTAGATTCATGCTGCAAATTACATGACGAATGTTATGCTCGTTATGGTAGATCAAGATATTGCGATGAAATGTTCCAAAATTGCTTACGACCACAAATGAACGCCAATACTAAAATGGCTAGAGATGCTAAATTATTTTACAATATCTTCGAAGCGCGTAATCGGTTCTTTTAAACAATATAGAATGCTCATAGCTGAAACTATTTTCACACATTATATGGATTGAAATAAAAAGGAGGATAGAAGAGCTAAATAAAATCGCTCTTTCTATCCTCATTTTTATAAACATATTGACTACAACAACTAATTTGTACGTTAATTCAACTCACCAGGTTATACAGGGATGTAAAAACTATTGGAATTAGTTCTATCTACTCTAATTTTTACCAGATAGAAACTCGTTCCTCTGGAGCTACATACATGCCATCTCCAGGCTTAATTCCATAGGTATCATAGAATTGCTGGAAGTTCACAATCGTGCGGTTTACCCGAACTTTAGCGGCTGAATGTACATCGTTTTTGCTCAGATATGCTGCAAATTCTTTTGTGGTTGTGGATCTCCATATTTCTGCATTGCTTTCGAAATATGCTTTATAATCCGGATTACTCATTTTGGATACAGCTTGCAGTGAAGCCGCCATTCCACCTAAATCAGCGACATTCTCACTTAGTGTAAGCTGACCATCATTTAACACACCCGGAATAATCTCAATGTCATTATAGAACTTAATCAGTTCCTGGTTTTTCTCTTCGAATTTCTTAAAGTCCTCTTCTGTCCACCAGTTATTTGCATTGCCATTTTCGTCATATGCAGATCCGTTGTTATCAAATGCATGGCTGATTTCATGGCCAATGACCATGCCAATGGCACCATAGTTTGCTTCAGGTTTAGCGTTAATATCATAGAAAGGCGCTTGGAGAATACCGGCTGGGAACGTAATTTCGTTATTAAAAGTATTGTAGAAAGCATTTACGGTATATACGCTTGTTAACCATTCCGTTCTATCCACCGGTTTTCCTAGCTTGGCTTTCGTGTTATCACTGTATGCTTTATTTACTGTGATGGTATTAGAGAACAGCGAACCGCCTTCGTCATATGTCTTGATAGCTACTTTATCTAATGTCGTATCCCACTTATCTGGGTACCCGATTTTAACAATCATCGTATGCAGCTTTTTAATGGCTTTATCTTTAGTTGTTTCTGACATCCAATCAAGAGATTTGATTCTTTCCTCATACGTAGTAATTAACTTCTCTACCATTTGCTCAACATCTTTTTTAGCTTCTGGTGAAAAATGTTTCTCGGTAAACATTTGCTCCAAATATCCACCCATTGTGTCAGTTGTCATAGCTACTGCGATTTCCTGATCTGTTTTTTCTCCTGTAACGCCGTATAACGTTGCGGAAAACTCAATAGCAGCATCTCTGAATTCAGTTGACAACAAATTGCCCGTTTCCTTAAGCAGTTGCAATTTGGAGTAAGCTTTAAGCACGTTAAGATTAGTTTCAGTCAAGAGTTCTGCGCCTTTTTGCGCCAGCTTCACATCGAATACGATCACTTTATCAGCACGGTCGACCTTCATCGATTTCATGACTAGTTTCATATCTACTGTTTTGAACATGTCATCGAATTGTTCGATTGTATACGGATTATAGTATTTATTGACGTCGCCTTGTTCATAGGGTTCAAGTGATACGGAAGCTAAGCTTTTCTCCATTTCGTAAATTTTCTCGGCGTGGTCTTTGGCTGCAGACTCTTCCTCACCAGATGACACGAGAAGCTTGGTCATATATTGAAGATAGGCTTTTTTCACTTTCTCGTCTTCCGTTTCAAAGTTGCTCTTATCCAGACCAGTAGCTAATCCGGTATAATATAAAGCATTTTCACTGCTGTTCTTTGCATCGTTCATGATTGCAAAGCTGAATAATGAGCCTAGACCTAATTCTTTTTCCAGGGTAAGATCTACTTGAATGAGTTCATCAAGCGTGTTAGCCCCGTCAATTGCCTTTACATATTTTTGAATGGGCTCAATCCCTTGTTTGTTTCTATTTTTTGTATCCAACGCCGTCGAATAAAAGTCGGCAATTTTCTGTTCTTTTGTACCTTCTTCGAATTGATTGCCAACGAGCCCATTTATTATTTTTTCTATTTTATCGGTATTTTGCTTTTGTAGCTCAGGAAATCCACCACCCATGATTTCGCCTGTCGGAATTGTCGATTTATTTAACCATTCCTTATTGATTACTTCATAAAAATCGTCATTTAAATGGGAGCCTTTAAGCGTCCACACTCTGGCAATAATTTTTTTGAACTCATTGATCGTAATATTGTCATTTGCACCTAATGTGCCGTCAGGTTTGCCCGTCAGTACGCCTGCTTTTGCCAGTTTATCGATATCTTTCTTAGCCCAAGCGGGTACATCGGTGAACTCGACACCAAATGTTCCGCTGCGCAGATCATTGCCGACAGGTTCTGGCAATTCGCCGAATGCCTTACTCAACATGACTAAAGCTTCAACCTTCTTAACAGGCTCATTCGATTTTAAATCTTCGTTTTTAGAGCCTTGCATAATGTCTGCTTTATTAATTCCTGGTTGATAAGCGTCTGCTGCCATCAACAAGGTTTTAACGATTTCTCCTCTTGTCGCTGGTGGCGACGTTTCATCGGCAAACGCCGATACGCTAACAGATAGGACCATTATTATGGCCATGAGTAAGGATAAAGCCTTCTTTTTCATCTTCGTGCTCCTCTAGAGTAGATTTGTATAAAAAAAGATAAATGGGTTTAATTTAGAATTTCTACCATTTGTATATCATTATAGTTGATTTATTTTAGTTTGAAAATATGTTAAGAAGCTTTTTCATTTTCACACTTAAACAAACTGCTTTAGTTGAGGAAGATAACCATACTAGAAGTAACAATCAATACATATAATGAATTCACTATTTAAAATAGCTTTAGCCTTGGCTTTTATAAAATATTTTTTCACTGTAAGCATTTTTTATGTATTAAGACTTTATATAAATTACATATTTTTGCGGATTACTAAAGCCAAGCTTAGTTCCTAAATGATAAGAAGCTTGGTTATGACTATCGCAATCCCAACAAGGCTGTATATCATTGAAAATACAATAATCAATAAATTTCTCTGCAATGACGCTTGCTAATCCATTACCTCTATAATTCGAATCAGTAACTATATCAATCTCTGCAAATTGCTGGGATTTAAAAATAGAGACCGCTTCACTAATAATCTTATCCCCATGCTGCAGACAAAAACCAAAGCCGTTTTCAAGAAAATTATTAGTAGAATCCCAGTATTCCTCATAATATTGATTGTCGAATTCTAAACAATACTCAATTTGAGGTTGCTTGATTTTCATAAATTCGTAGTCAGGCAGCTCTCGTTTTTCTCTATCATTATAAGCATTTCTAGCAAAGGTAAACGTGTATCTTTCTAGCTTTTTCACATGACCATTTAAACGTTGTTCAATTTTCGTGTTCCAATCGTCTGCGTAAGAAAATAATGTGAAACGTTTACTTTGTTCAATAGATTTTTCTAGTAAACATTCAAGTTTATTGACGATTTGCTCGCTGGACGAATCGCCATAAACACAGCATATTCCTGATTTGGTTTGAAATAGTAGTGAACGGAAGCTATCATTGTCGGTATAGACAGAGCCTTCTATTACCTGATCTAGTATGCTATAGACAAACGTTGGTGCATTTTTTATTGTTTCTTTAATAATCGAATAATTCTCGGCTGTAACCTTGATCATTATCATTTCCCCTATTCTTTTGATAGATCTACATACATTATATCGTTTAAGGAAATTATTGGGGTAAATATTATTGTTATTGTATAATGGGTACATAAAATTTGAAGGGACTGAATTATGCGCAGATAGCAATATTTTTCATCCAGACTTCATTAATAACTTGGAGGTAAAAGTATTGATAGAACAAATTTTCACAAAAAGATTATATTTAAGAAAAATGAAAATGGCTGATGCTCATCGTTTATTTAAAATTTGGTCAGACCCGGAAGTTACAAAATTTATGAATATCACTAATTTTACGCATGAAGAACAAGCGAATGACATGATTAAGCTTTTTGATAAATTAGCTGAAGAGCGCAAAGCTATTCGCTTTACCATTATCGAGAAGGAATCAAATGAGATAATCGGCTCTTGTGGTTTCAATGCATTTGACGAAGCTAACGCCTCAGCAGAAATCGGCTATGATCTTGCTAAAGCTTATTGGGGTAAAGGCTATGCGCCAGAAAGCATTTCGGCTTTAATTGATTATGCTTTCACCACTCTAAACATAAATAGAATTGAAGCAAAAATTGAGCCTGGTAATATAAATTCTATAAAGGTAGTAGAGAAATTGAATTTTACTTTTGAAGGAACATTTCAGGAAAAAGAAGATTCAAATGAATCTTTTTATGACATTAATGTTTATTCTTTATTAAAATAAATTTCTATTATTTGTACTTCTTAGCCAAAACAGAGTATAGAGACCGTCAGAAAAGACAGACTCTATACTCTATTTAAAATATATTTAATAAATCTATTGGCTTTTCGATAATATAATCATACACCTCTGGCTTACCAAAACCATATGAAGCAAAAACAAAAGGAATCCCTGCAAGCTTTGCCGAAAGCATATCTCCCTGTGTATCTCCCACATATACAGCTTTTTTTATGTGGTTTCTTTCCATAACTAATTGAATATTTTCTCCTTTTGACAAGCCTGTACGTCCCGGATTTTCAAAGTCAAGAAAATATTTCTCTAGCTTATGAAAGGCATAAAATGTTTCTATGTAGCCTTCTTGACAATTGCTTACAATGAATAAGCGAAATTTTTTTGAAAGAGCTAGTAAAGTTTCTTCTAACTGCGGATATAAAATACCACCTTTGCGTAGTAAATCATCTTGCTCTCGCTGGCAGCATGCTAATATAAGCTCCATCTGCTTTTCTTCATCAAGATAATCAAATAATACAGCGGCTATTTCTTTAATTTGTAACCCCATCATTTTAGATAAATCTTCTTCGGTTATCTTTCCTTTACCGTAAGGAGACTCCTGAACTACTTGCGTCCACGATTGCGCTACTGTTTTGCTTGAATCCCACAGTGTCCCGTCTAAATCGAAAATAATGCTATCTATGTCCATATCCATCCTCCTTCATCAAAATATAGTTGTTTAAAAAGCGAAAGTTTCTCTTAAGGTGATTAAAGTGAACATCCTCACAACAAAAAAGGATTTGGCAACTACTTGTTTACCAAATCCATTTTATCATTATTGAATCGGAATCCAAATTTCAGAGTATGCATCAGGGCTATATGCATCTTCATCAGGGTAAACTTCAAGTTCAGCCGTACCTGCTGGTTTATATGGATTGGATGGGAACCACTCTGAATAAATTTGTTTCCAAGTATTTTGCATCGCATCTGGCATAGGACCATGCACCTCAAAGACAACCCACTTCGATGCAGGTATCTCCAACGCTAACAGATTTTCTCCCACTTCCCCTACATGATCCGTAGCAATCCAGTAATCAATGAAACCCTTTTGTCCTTGTTCTGTATTTGGTACACAAACACCTAGCGTCCCTTTGATGCTTCCGTTATTTAATTGGATAAGTTGATGATCGAAGTTTTTTGAATTCATCTCATTCCAAAAGTGAGGAATGCCTTGCAAGTTCTCACCATTTTGACAATTATACGTTCTTTTTACTCCGACCACTTGAAACTTTTCTTTTTCTACGATTTTATACTTCATTGGTTCTACTCCCTTCAGGCTTACCTGGATGACCAGGCGATTGTATGATTGTAGCTGTCCTTGCTTCTTTCTTGCTTCACTAGGCGTTAGGTTATGCTGCTTCCGAAATGCCTTTGTGAAAGCTTCAGGAGAGTCGTAGCCATATTTGTAGGCGAGATCGATTACTTTTTGCTCTGTATTTATTAACTCCTGTGCAGCTAATGTTAGCCTTCTACGTCTTATATAATCTGCAATAGACATATCGGTTAAAATTGAGAAAGTCCGTTGAAAATGAAAGACCGAAGAATTTACCTCTCGTGCAATTTGCTCTATTGTAATGTCATCTAATAAATGCTCTTCGATATAATTTATTGCTTTTTGAATCGACTCAATCCAACTCAATTGCTCTCACTCCTTGGTTATAGCTTAAAACATCAAAATTAGTTATTCCTGTCTTTTTATGCTAACTTTGGACAGGTAAAAATGAAAGCTTTAATATTTTCTTATCACCATAACGTGTGGTTGATTTCTGTTTCCACTGGGCGCTTCGTTGATGCTGCCGCTTCGTTACACTGCGCTTTCGCACAGATTAAAACATTTGTTGCTGTCGCTTCGTTACACTGCGCTTTCGCACAGAGCAAAGCTTTCTGGGGGGCGTCCATTGTGCCGCTGAAATCTGAGCCCAAGGAGTCGCCCAATCTCCACTCAGTAAGAAACTCCAAGCCGAAGGAAGAACTCGTCGAAGTGACGCAAAGAAAGTCCTTAATATTGTGTAAAATTCTATAAAGAGTTTTGCGATCCTAACTTTAGTTTTGTCAAATTGTCCAGCTTATGTGTTTGATTTCGCTGCTAAATGTGTCAGTTGCGCCGCTAACCAAGGGAAGAACGCCGCTAAATCCTGTTATTCCGCCGCTAAAAATCGTCAGAGCGATGGATGGAATCATCGAAACGACGGAAATCGACCTATATGTAAATAATTAACAAATACAATACCCATTTTTAGATATTATAGGTTAAGATATTAATAAAAAGTTAGATTGGAGGTATTACTATTGGTTAAATGGCAAGGGGCTGCAGGAATTTGCTTAAATAAAGACAATGAATTATTAATGGTTTTGCAAGGAACTAAAGAAGAAGAAAAAACATGGGCAGTACCATCAGGCGGCAAAGAAGTTACTGAAAATTTTGAGACATGTTGTATCCGCGAAGTGTATGAAGAAACCGGATTTATAGTAGACATCGTTAGAGAAGTGTTACATAAAAATAATGATGTAGTAGAAGTTCGCTATTTCGAAACAATCGTTAAGGGTGGACAAATGATGCTACATGATCCCGACGAATTGATTTATGAAATAGCATGGAAATCAAAAGATGAATTACTAGATTTAACATTAACCTTCCCTGAAGATAGACAATTTCTATTATCTTTGTTTCAATAATAGAATTATCATGACTGAGGATAGATGGTGGTAGGAAGACCCTATCGGAATCTTATTACTTGGCATTCCCTCTCGCATATCTACAACCGCGGGTATTTCCCTTTCACCTGCGGATAACTCTTATATTATGATTATTTCATTTTTACTTTTTCAACGGCCGCTTCATATATCAATTCATCATCAATTTTAATATATTGATTTTTCGCTGCCTTACAATAGCCTTCTTGTTCTAAAAAATGCTTGAGTTTAGATTTCTTCGCAAATATTTTTTCAATAACATTCTTCCCCATTCCAGATTCATCACCTGTTCTTGTAGCAATTGATACCCAATATATTTTTGACAAGTTATTTCCCCCCTCTGGATCTCATTTATAAATAATTAAAGCTGAATGTATAACTGTATGTTCCCCTATATATAACGTATTGTATTTAATATCAACTATTAAATACTCGCTTAAATCAAATAGAGCATTATTAATATCATGTTCAAATTGTACAATATCATTATTTTGGATCGTCACTACTTGAGTTGCTTGCGTCATACAGTTTCACCCTTTTCTTCTAATCATAGATTAAAAGGAAGTATTTGTCACAAACTATTTTCGGTAGTAGTCGGGAACGTAAAAGGAGTAGGTAGATTAATATATGGAATATTCGGTAATACATACTTTAAATTCCATTATAACCATGAGATGATTAGAGCATTAAGATGAATCCCTAGATTTCGTTTTAGAGGTGTTATAACCATTTATCTTACTTGGTTATTATTTGTCGATATTGTAGTAACGACAGTACAAAACAAAATATTAGTTCTTGCTTACAACTTTTGTGTTTTAAATGACAGATTTTTGAAATTTTTCGTCTGTCTAAATTTAATGTTTAGCTGGTTCTCTAAAGAAGGCGTTTTAGTATGAATATAAAAGTAACTGCGGAAGTATATAGGTTAGGGATTATGATAGGTTTTTATACTGTTCCGGATGTAATTAAATGGGCTGATCATGTTCTTCACAGGAAAAGCCCATTGATGTCTGTTCGAAATTAAAATTATTCAATGGAGGCTTAACTAATGACGACCTTGCTTCTAAGATATTACTCGGACTGCTATTTATTTCAACCAACAAATTATCAGATGTTATTTCGATTAGTGACCATTTACAGTTAGAAGACAGTAATGAGTGAATAGAGGTTAAAATGAAGTACTTATCGGATGCTTTTTATTTAGCAGACCAAAAAATATATGGTGATTTGAATGAAGTGAGTACCAATTTAAAAATTATTTATCTCAATTCGGAGATTATGTAAAATATTTATCCATATAGCGGAATTTATGAACCATTAAGTTGAAATATGATTGGGAAACCCTTTCGTAGTTCAAATGGAGGGATTCAACTTTGAAAATAATAGAGAGAACAATAATACTATCATGTGCAGCAATATTCCTATTCATTGTTTTTAAAGCCGTATATAATGGTGTACTGTCAAATAGATCTTTATTGAAACCTCAAAGTTCAAATTATTATCAAATAATCGATAAAGATTTTAATAAAACAGTAGACGTACCTTTTACTGATATCACCTCATATAGGGGGAATGATAACTATATTTATATGAGTGTAGATCAAGAGAGTCCTTCACTTGATAATAAAATTGTTCAATATAATCGCAAGACTCAAAAATACAAAACTATATTCAACACTAAATTCAAAATGCCATCAGTTCAAGGGGTTGAATTAAATGATAATTGGTTATTGTGGGTAGATGCCGATGAAAGCGGGTGGCAGCTAAATCCATATTTTATGAATTTAAACACGCAAGAAATTCACCCATTGACGAAAGAAAATGAAGAAAATGTTTTTAATGATTTCCCTGTCCTAATTGGGGACTATGCGGCTTGGATGAAAATGGACAGAAAAAATGAAAAAGCGGAAGTTATGCTTAAAAATCTCAAAACAGACGAAACAACAAGTATATTTCATTTAAATAGCTTTACATCTTTATCTGCAAAGGATGGAAAATTATTATTTACTGATAAAAAAGATCATTTTGGATATATCTATTTGTATGATCTGAAAAGTAAAGAAATAAAAGAATTTAAGAGTTCATACGAATTTATTGGTTGGGCAAGACTTCTGAATGATCAACAATGGGTTTATCTAACATTTAGCGACCCATCTGAACCTTCAACTGGTGATGGTAAGCTAATTTTTTATGATGCTGAGACCAATCATTCGCAAGAAGTTGTGTCGGATATTGATTCGGTAAGTGAACTTAACACTGATTTTAATAATAATGTATTTTTATATTTCAATAATAATGGATTCTATAAAAAATTTAAGATAAAGGATCATCAGTTAGTTGAGGATGGTTTGTTAAAAACACATTATTTTTTAAGATTTTCAGCTGAAAATGGTATTTATATCTACGACCAAGAACTCCCAAATGAAAAATACAAATTAATAATCCAAAGTGAACTCCATAACTAAAAATGGCTATCCCAATCAATGAAAAATTGGGATAGCCTTCTTCTTTGATACACAAGTCTTCGTATTTTCCAAAAAAGTGTCGGAGCCCCAAAGCCCCAACACTTCCCTTTAATACATTTTCAAATATTCTTCCCGCTCCCAATTATGAACACGCGTACGGTATTTATTCCATTCTATTTCTTTAGCAGCCGTGAATTTTTCAAAGATATGATCTCCGAGTGCTTTACGTACGGTATGATCCATTTCTAGTTCAAGGAGTGCATATTCCAATGACGATGGGAGGCTGTCGATATTATTCAATTCACGTTCTGCTCGTGACATTTTATAAATATTGCGATCTACAGCATCTGGTGGTGTAAGATCTTTGCGAATACCATCGAGCCCAGATGCTAAAATAACAGCCATTGCTAAATAAGGATTCGCTGCTGGATCGACAGAACGCAGCTCGATACGTGTTGATAGCCCTCGTGAAGCCGGAATTCGTATAAGTGGTGATCGGTTTTGTGCAGACCATGCTACATAGCAAGGAGCCTCATAGCCCGGCACTAATCGTTTATAGGAATTTACAAGTGGGTTTGTTATAGCTGTAAAGCCGTGTACATGTTTTAGTATCCCTGCCATAAAGCTACGCGCAGTTTGGCTTAATTGCAATTGTGCACGTTCATCATAAAACGCATTTTTATCCCCTTCAAATAATGATAAGTTGAAATGCATGCCAGAACCGTTAACACCGAATAGTGGCTTTGGCATAAAGGTTGCATGCAGTCCATGCTGTGCAGCTATCGTTTTTACAACAAGTTTAAACGTTTGAATATTGTCACATGCTTCGATTGCACTTGCATATTTAAAGTCAATTTCATGTTGACCAGGTGCAACCTCATGGTGCGATGCTTCAATTTCAAAGCCCATTTCTTCTAACTCTAATACGATATCACGCCGACAGTTCTCCCCTAAGTCAGTCGGGGCTAAGTCGAAGTACCCGCCACTATCATTTAACTCAAGTGTTGGATGCCCCTTTTCATCTACCTTAAATAAGAAAAATTCTGGCTCTGGCCCTAAATTAAATGAGCTAAAACCTAATTCCTCCATCTCCTTTAAAACTCTCTTCAAATTGGAGCGTGGATCACCTTCAAATGGTGTACCATCTGGTCTAACAATATCACAAATAAAACGAGCCACCTTACCTTTTTCAGCCGTCCAAGGAAAAACTACAAAAGTATCACGGTCAGGGCTCAAGTACATATCTGATTCCTCAATGCGTACAAAGCCTTCAATTGATGAACCATCGAACATAATTTTATTATCTAATGCTTTTTCTAATTGGCTAACTGGTACTTCAACGTTTTTTATTGTTCCCAAAATATCAGTAAATTGTAGGCGAATAAATTTCACATTTTCTTCCTTGACGCGGCATTTAATATCTTCTTTTGTATAACGTTTCATTCTTCACCACTCCAATGTAATTTTAATTAACACAATTCTTTTATAACTGTTTTTAAAATACATTAAAAGGATGAAAAACACAATATTAATGTAAGGTTTTATTACATGCATTTTATCGAATATATGTATCTTTTTTTCAGATAAATAGAGCCCCTTTGACAGATTCTATCCAAAAGCAGGAGACGCCCTGCAGTATGCGTATACATCCCCACCACTTCTGTACCTATCGCTCGCTTTCGGGTCACTAAACGATATTAAAATAGGTTGCATCCCTTCAAACGGAATGCAACCTACTCACTTTAATATTGTAAAAGCATATTGACAAACACAACGATAATCACAAAAGGTACTACTATTAACATCAGTAATCGATACGTTGAATAGAACCCCTGCCCCATTTGACTTCCTATTAATAATTCCTTCTTCACAAATTCTTTATCAACTACATACGCAATAAAGATAGCAATCAATAAGTTACCTAACGGAAGCATTAAATTAGAAACTAAGAAGTCAGTTGCATCAAAAATCGTTTTTCCAAAAATTGATACATCAGCTAATGTACTTGATGAAAGCGCTGCAGGAATCGCCGCAATAAAGACTACTACACCTAGCAGCATCGTCAATGCAGAACGAGACATACGTCCCTTCTCCATAAATGCCGCTACGATAATTTCATACAAACTGAATGAAGAAGTTAACGTTGCGAATAAAAATAATAATAAAAACATCGCTAAAAATATTTCACCAAATGGCATTTGACTAAATGCTGTTGGCAGAACCATAAACAGTAAGCCGGGTCCAGATGCTGGTTCTAAATCAAAAGCAAATACAACAGGGAAAATCGCTAATCCTGCTAAAAACGATACAAGCACAGTGAGAAGAACAACGGAGCCTGCGGAATTAGGTAAGCTCACATCTTTCTTTAAATAGGAGCTGTACGTCACAAGACAAGAAAACCCTACCGCTAAGCCAAAGAAGGATTGTCCTAACGCTTCTAATATAGCCTTTCCAGTGATATTGGAAAAGTCAGGCCATAAGAAGAATTTAACCCCCTCCATTGCTCCATCTAATGTTAAAGCCCTCATAACAAGCACAATAAACATAAGGAATAATAAAGGCATCATCCACTTATTGGCTTTTTCTATACCATTTTGCACACCAAGTGAAATAACTATTACATTTACTAGCGTAAACAGCCCTAAACCTAGTAATGTAATCCAAGGTGTTCCTACAATCTTTGCAAATAGTTCACTAGGATCAACGGAAGAATCAATAACAGCCCCAGTCACACCAAGGCCACTGTATATAAAGATCCAACCCCCTACAACACTGTAAAAACTTAATAATAAAAAACAGCCGAGCACACCCATGCGCCCAACCCAAGCCCAACCTGTTTTCGTAGGTGCAATTTTTTTATAGGCAGTTACAGCCTCAGACTGTGTACCACGACCTAAAATATATTCTGATAATAACATCGGTAAACCAATCAACAATGTAAATAGAACAAAAATCAGGAAAAACGCTCCCCCGCCACTTTGTCCAGTAACATATGGAAGCTTCCAAATTGCCCCCAGTCCGATTGCAGCTCCAGCCGATGCTAAAATAAAGCCTAGTTTACTAGACCATTGACTCTTTTTTCCACTCATCTCTTCAAACTCCTCTAACTTACTCAACTCTTCCTTATTCTACAATAAAATAATACACTCGACTAGATTAATTCTATATGTTACTTTTGCGTAATATTATCCAACACCTCTACCATTCTACATAAAAAACCTCGAAATTCTGATACTAGTATTACCAACCTATGTATCTGTATATGATTACATAGTTTCTATCATGCGATATCGTGTAATGGGTGCGTTTGTAGGCTGGGGGATAGAAGAACCTCTGAGGATAAACAATGAATGAAATCACACATCAATCTGTGGGCTTGTGCGTAAAATTACACACAAGTCCTTTTGTTATACTTTCTCAATCACTCCAGTAACTTAACAAAAGACGTTGTAGCTCCCATCAAGCAATCTGTGTCAATGAATTAAGTTATGAAAGGTTCGAGGAGTGTCAAGAAAGGATTTATTAAACATAAAAAAGAAAAGATGACTTTTATAGTCACCTTTTCACTTGTAAGCAGAATTTAGTTATTGAATATTTGCTCGTAACGGTGGAAGAATGCCACTGCGTGCGCTCTTGTTAGAGAATCATTTGGTTTAAACTCTTCATTTGTTTTAGTAGTTGTTAAACCATTATCACGAAGGAATTTAATAGCTTCTGACTGAGATAAAGTCTTACCATAATGCATTGAAGCTAAGATACGAGCGAAGTTACCCCGTGTGATATCCTTACCTGCAATGGCTTGTTTGGATGCTGTGTTTGCACCTAGAACTGGTAGAGAGTATTTTGTAGCCAGTTGGTAGTTTTTGTCACCATACCATGTAGTATTAGCTTTCGTTGAAGCTAGTTCTGATGGTTTGAAGTAACGGAATAGGATAGTTAACATTTGGTTTTCCGTTAAGTTAGTGTACGGTTTAAGTAAGTTTTCGTACTTGCCTGTTGATGGGTTTTTCACGTTTAGGTATCCACTAATGATACCGATGTTGACTGCCCACTTAAAATCCTCAGCCCAGTATTGGTTTGCATTGTAATCAGCAAACTTTGATACATCAACGTTTCCCGTTGTTGGCGGTGTTACTGGAGGTGTTGGCGTTGGTGTTGGTGTTGAAGCTGAGTAGTTTAAATAACTTGATGCTACATACCCCTTTGTCCCGTCATTTCTTTTCACAGGATACCAAACAAAATGGTTTTTCTTCGTTGATACTTCTTCATATTCAAAAGGACCCGTAATGGTAACAATTTCGCCTTCACGTAAAGTACCCATAGCAGGACTATCCTTAGTAGGTCTTGTCCTTAATGTTACATTAGTTGTTGTTGCACTAACTTTCTGATTTGTTTTAAAAAAATACTTTGATTTTGTTAATGGTACATCAAATTTATAGTTCATCGCTGAAAATTTAATATTTTCCCTGCTGTTAGAATCATATTGAAAATGTTCGCGTTTAAAAGGCAGCTCTGTTAAGTCTATTAATTCCAATTTCTCAATAATTCGGAGAATTCTTTCTTGATAGGCATTTGCATTTCTTTCATTAGTTGCTTGGACAATTGGACTATTTACTGGTTTAGTACCGTTATAAGCCATGATAGCGAAGTACCAATGTTCCAATACATCTCTTTCCCCACCGTTGATGCTAGGCAAATCCTTCCGCTTAAACATATCATCTAGAGTCTTTACACCAGCTTGAATATTATAGACAATATCGCTTTTTAGTCTATCTTGATCGTAGCCAGCTTGATTTGTAATTTGCATAATGCCAATTCCATTATCTGCTGTCACAATCGCTTCACCTTTACTATCGAAATGACGCCAATTTCCACTTTCACCTTCCGCTATTGCCTTCACAATTTCAGGTGGAACATCATAACTCAGTGCTGTTTCGGTTAACAAACAGTTCATTGTGGAATAATCAGGGTTTACATTCGATGCCGAATCATACTTACATGTATTTGCAATATTATTAGCTAATACATTTTTATCTATGTTTATAGATAGAGAGAGGGTACCAATGGCAATCACACTAATCAAAGGTTTCAATATCTTTTTCATATGTGATTATTACACTTCCTTTCATATTTTTTAAAGATAAAAGATTCAGATATATATTATCATAAACCCAATATTTGAGATAGGGGTAATAGTCAACATTCCCTTTATTTAACATTTTCAAGTGATAAATGATATCTCAAACATATATTGTTTAATTTTAATTCGGTGTAAATAGCGATTGTTGGATTTTTACTTTTTTGTGAAATAAGTAAGCTTCCTAAAGTCCATTGAAACAAGCCCAAGCAAAATCTATCACGCTCTGTAAGCTTTCTACGATTGTTGTTGTAAGCTGACTCAAAGTTGAAACAATTGAGTTACTTTTGGAATCTAAAAGCAACATACCAAAATGTCACCTTCGTACTTTAGTGGTATATAAAAAGAGGGAGGAATTGCCTCCCCTTATGTATGATGTTATAGGTATTGCTCTTAGCAAAAGAACCATCTTTCTTCGAAACATTCTATCAACCTCAATCAAACCTGCTAGTTCTAAATTCTGAATCAATGCACGAATTCTTCTCTCATTTCACAAACAACGTCAATTATCTCATTGTTGAATACAGTTGCAGGAGCATAACCAAACATCTTGCCTACGATATTTCAGATACACAACGAGCAAATTCAAATACACTTATAGGTAATGTATCATCCGTTGAGAAAAATTAGACCTTCTTCTCCCTCTCGATTGTATTGTAGAAGTGGTTTCTTACATGTATATCGCCCACAATATCTTTTAAGAAATTCCTTCGATTGAGATTCGTCAATATCTAGTAATTGTGTTACCTTAATACCATCTTGTTAGGTCAGTGTATATTGCTTAAATTCTGTAACTCTTTCTCATCTAAAAAATCTGCAATTGCAAATTTAAGCAACAAAAAACACCTCCTAGACTTTAACAGTCCAATGAGGTGTCATTACTTGAACACTATCCTAAATCAAACTTTATTCTAGAAATTAACTCATATACATAGAACGCTGATGATGAATCCATTTACGCATTGTTGTGAATAGTAATGCCATGAGAATAGTAATTAAAATACCTTTCACAATGTTAAATGGCAAAATACCAGCTACGATCATTTTATATAGTGAATCACCTACAACAGGCTCCATACCTAAAAAGTAAGTGTACATAGGTAAAAATACAACATAGTTAAGAATGCTCATTCCTACTGCCATTACAATTGTTCCAGCAGCTAAACCTCCGACAAGGCCTTTAACTGTTTTGGAGCGATTAAATACAAAGCTCACTGGTAGAATAAATAAAATACCTGTTGCAAAGTTCGCGATATGTCCTACCGGTACTCCCGTTGGCGTGCCTGAGAAAACCCAGTCCAACACATTTTTAAATAATTCTACTAAAATACCGGCTACAGGTCCCATAGTAATCGCCGCTAATAATGCTGGCATATCACTGAAGTCCACTTCCAAAAACGCTGGAAACGGCGGAATCGGGAAATTAAAAAGCATTAATAAAAACGAAATACTGCTCAGCATGCCAATCGTAATATACGATTGAAGTTTAACATTTTTCTTCATTGAAAACTCTCTCCTCTTTGCTGATTCAATCTCGCAAGAAGAAAGGTTACGACCTAATCGATCATCATCATGAAAAAACCCTTATGCAAAGAGCATAAGGGAGAATAGGCAAGATTAAAAAACGCCATTAATTAACTATTTTCTGAGCATACGCTGTGTGAAATCACATCGAAAAAACGCTCGTACATAGTTAAATTCATAACAATGAATGACGATCGTACCTCCATCTTCTCCCATCCAGACTTTAACTGTCGGCCTTGGAATCGCACCAAGTCAGCCATGCAAAAAAATATTTGCACAGGTCGCGGGCTGAAGAGCCTTTCGTAAATATGCGAGCTAATATGTCTTAAAGGAAACATTAGCGATTTACAACTCTATTACCGCCGGTCGGGATTTTCACCCTGCCCCGAAGATGAATCATTATTTTTTTGTTTCATAGCCTTACTATAATGAATTATTAGAGAAAAGTAAATAGCTTTGCTTAAAAAATTCCGATTAAACTTGTATGCTTTAAGCGCATGAAAAGAGCTTAAGTCCATATCCATCTCACCACCTATTGAGGTGAGAGACATTTCTGTACAGGATGCAGGATGCTTTGCTTTCGCTGCAATAATAAGAGCATTCACGCACATATAGTGGCGAGAATGCTCCAAAAAATTTCTTTAATTCTATTTTTGTTGTTAGGCTGTTTATGGCATATATCGTTTATTGGCTCCTACAGGCTTTGGCAAGAAGTTTTTTAAATCAAATCCTTCCCAGCTTTCCTGTACAACATTGTCTAGACGTATTTGTTGTTCAAAACTTGCAGCAGTAAGCATCATAGCTTCTATCATTTGAGTTGCACGAACAGTATCCATGGTCGTTAAATCAAGCGGCTCATCAAATGTAACAATAACACCTTCTGCTACTTCTTTCACACTGTATGTTATATTTTCCGGTACAACTGGAACGT
The DNA here is from genome assembly GCF_028674935.1 of Lysinibacillus sp. CNPSo 3705. Taxonomy (NCBI): domain Bacteria; kingdom Bacillati; phylum Bacillota; class Bacilli; order Caryophanales; family Bacillaceae; genus Lysinibacillus; species Lysinibacillus sp. CNPSo 3705. The sequence goes on from NZ_JAQZSD010000007.1 coordinate 32,825, forward strand.
ATACATCATCATTTTTATTTCGCATAACGGTAAGCGCTTCTGTAACAGTGGAAAAAGTTTTACGAGTATCGGGTGATAAATATTCAGCTCCATTTTCATCTTTATATAAATAATAATTAAAATGATTTGCGCTTGTTAAGGTCATAGACTTACTTGGCTCTTCATCCTTAGAAAATTTGTAGGCTGTACCATCAGAATTTTCAAACTCAACATCTTTATACTCTGAATCTGAGAATGTATCCTGTAAAGTATCTAAATATTCTTTCGTATCTGCTGAAGCAACATCATAATCATTTTTCTTCGGCAAAACATGAACGAGTTTATCGCCCTTCTCCTTCAATTCTCCTTTATATGGATGATAGTTAGTAAAACCATTTGCTTTTTCATCAATTTGCGGCGCATACTTTTCATACATTTGTAATGTTGTAGGCTTTTTCTTCGGAAAATCAGTAGCTACTCGTTCATTTGGAATGATATACGTCATCGGCACGCTTTTCTTATCACGATTGGCCAAACCAATATGAAATACAACTGCATCTGTTAAATCTTCCGCATAAACAGATGATCGTAGAGACATGATCCTTGAATGTTCTGCTACGATGTTGTTGGATTCCATCATCTTATCATGGTTGATAGAGCTTTTCGCTACATGATCGTCTGGCGATATTGAATATTGAGAGGTTTCAGGCGCATTAGCCTGGTCTATTTTTGTATCATTATGATTTAGCAACGTCGAGCCTGTAAATACTGTTAAAGCGAAAACTGCTGCAACACTCATAAAAATTGGCCATTTATGAACTTTCTTCTTTGTTGCTGTCTCTGTACTTTCTTGTTGTGGAGGATTACCGTGTTGTTGCTCTTGTGCTGTTATTTCATCATCTATTGGTTGTTGTATAGCTCCTTGAAGATGAGCATTATCCTGCAAGCGAGCATCTGTCAATAATCGATTTAATATTTCTTCTTTTGAACGGCGGTCAGAAAGCTTAGGGGCATTATTTAATAGATGCTCAAGTTGGTCATCATCAAATTGGTTATGTGTCATTGCCATTTCGCCTCCTGTTCTCTAACCTGTTGTAGCTGTTGTCTTAAAAATTTAATAGCACGATGCTGAGTGGTTTTTACCTTCGCTTCTGTCCAATCTAGTATTTGTGCAGTTTCTGCAATCGATAAATCTTGAAAGTAGCGCATAATAATGACCATTTTTTGGTCACCAGTACAGTGTTCAAGTGCTGATTGTACCTGCATAAATTCATCACTGGCCTGCAGCACGTCTTCCGGTGATGGTGTGGTTGAATGTAGCTGTTCCGTTTCCCAATCAAAAAAATCAAGTGAATGTTTTTGGCGTACAGCCTGCTTTCTAAAATGATCAATAGCGACATTTTTAGCAATAGCAAAAAGCCAAGTCTTTTCGCTACTATTTCCTGCGAACTGATCATATGAGCGCAAAACGCGAACATAAACCTCATGCGCTAAATCCTCAGCAAGTGTACGGTTTTTTACTAAATAAATAAGAAACTGGAACACATCTTGATGATATGCATCGTATAATCGATGGAACACGGAGTCATTCAAAGCACTCCACCCCCGTTCTCTTTATATTTGTCGTCTAAATGTCCACAGAAGTTACATCCAATTAATACCACTCTTTATTAATATGAATCAAAAGGTAAATAAAAGGTGAAGGTAGTCCCCTCTTTTAGCACACTATCTACCATAATATTGCCCGAATGTGCCTTGACAATATTTCTAGCAATAGCTAAACCTAGGCCAGTTCCGCCTTTAGAACGTGTACGCGCCTTGTCTGCTTTATAGAAACGTTCAAAGACATATGGTAAGTCCTCTTGAGGAATACCATGCCCTGTATCCTGGACAGATATTTTGGCAAAGGTTGGCTCCTGCTCAACCTTCACTGTTACTGACCCTTCATCAGTATGACGGAGAGCATTATCCACTAAATTCGTTAATACTTGTTCAATTCGATCCTCATCTATACTAATCGAAGCTTCGTCATTAAATTCACTGTCAAATATTAGGCGAACATTTTTCTCTTTTGCAACCTGTGCAAATTTTTGAGTAATACGTTCAAATGTCGAATTAATTGGAAGCTCATCCTTGTACAGCGTCATATGCCCCGATTCCATACGCGCAAGATCTAATAAATCTGTTACGAGACGTCCCATACGTTTCGATTCATCATAAATAATTTTTGTAATCTCATTACGTTCTTCTTGATCCTGTATAAAATCATCATCCATTAAAGCCTCTGAATAACCTTGGAGCATTGAAATTGGCGTCCGTAGCTCATGAGACACATTGGCAATAAAGTCTGAACGCAGTTTTTCTAAACGATGCTGCTCCGTCATATCACGAATAACCGCAACCGCTCCACGTATCGATTCCTCACTATAAAGTGGGCTAATCGTAAACGTATAGTAACTGCCATCCATTTCTATTTCTTCTTCAAGCTTATCCTCAAACATCAGTACATGATCGAGCATATGATAAAGCTCAGGCGGAATTGGCTTCGCACTTTGTGACCCCTTATTGACAAACCACTTTTGCATTAAACGGTCCGCTGGTGGATTACTTAATAATATTGTACGATCACGATTAAAGGTAATAACTGCGTCTGTCATCGATGTTAATATATTGGAAAGCTGTTCATTTTCTTGGTTGATCACTTCTAAATTGTGTTTCAATTGACGGCCCATTTGATTAAAGGCAACTGCAAGCTGGCCAATTTCATCATTTTGTGTAGTCGGCATTTTCGCTTCAAAATTCCCTTTAGAAATTTCAAACGCCAGCTCACGCATTTTACGTAATGGTGACGTAATACGTGATGAAAGGAAAAACGCAAAAAATGTCGTCAACACAAAGGCTATGAAAGCTGATAGAAAGACAATTTTCGTCGTCTCTTTCGATGTTTTATGCAGCGCATCCGGACTTTGATAAATAAAGACAGCTCCGTGTACAGCATTTTCCACATTTAGCGGGAAACCGAGCACAACATACGATTCCAATTTTTCTTCGTCCGTGGAAGATGGCATCATCATTTCCTTAATAATCGGTTTATCTGATTGAAAAACTTCTTGAAACGATTTATTGGCTAAAATCATATCCTGTATTTCTTTTTTATTGACACCTTCCTGCATAGCGAAAGAAACTCTATCATGGTTAATAGCAATAAGCGCATTTGTACTTTCAGGTAAAATATCTTTTAATAATTCCGAAGTCGACTCTGCTGTTTCATTATCATCTACTATACTTGCAACTGTTGCTGCAGTTTGACGCAAGGAGCTTTCTGCTTGTTGCATATGGTAATTCTGAAGAAACTCAAGCATTAAAACCGTGAAAACAAACAATACAAATGAAACGAGAAGCAATATGGTTACCCATAGCTTCCCGACAACACTATTCCATATTCTATTCATTGACAACCTCAAATTTGTAACCAACGCCCCATACAGTAACAATCATTTTTGCAGCGTTTTCAGATACACGGTTGAGCTTTTCGCGTAAACGTTTTACATGTGTGTCAACTGTACGTAAGTCGCCAAAGAAATCATAATGCCAAACTTCTTTTAGTAATTGTTCACGGTCAAATACTTTGTCTGGTGATTTAGCTAGGAAATAAAGCAATTCATACTCTTTAGGCGTTAAATTTACTTCTATACCTTCTGCTGTTACACGGTGAGCATCATGATCGATCATTAAATGTTGGAACACAACTAAATCTTTTGAAGAAGAAGCATTTGTCGAAGGTGAGAATGCTTGTGAACGACGTAATATAGCCTTCACACGTAACACAACCTCACGAGGACTAAATGGTTTTACAATATAATCATCTGCTCCTAGCTCAAAGCCTTGTACACGATTCGCTTCCTCGCCTTTTGCAGTTAATAAAATAATTGGTGTTGCTGCTCGTTCACGGATTTCCGCACAAACTTCAAGTCCGTCTTTTTCAGGCATCATAATATCTAATAAAATACAATGATACTCTTTTTCCAAAGATTTTTCGATCGCTTGTTCACCATTTTCTGCCTCGTCAACAAGGTACCCTTCTCGCTCTAAATACATTTTTAATAAGCGTCGAATACGATCCTCGTCATCTACTACTAATACTGAAATATTTTCTGACACTTTCACGATCCCTCTCTTCTAATCTTTCTCTACCTTCTATTGTACATGGTACAGCACATATTGAAAAGAAAAGAAAAGAAAGCCTTCTTGCCACAGCAAGAAGGCCTCTTCTTTCCAATACTAGCGACGTAAAAAATCTCATATGTGCTCAAAATCAATTATATCTCGGCATAATTGCATCCGGAATCGGTTTTACGCTTAGGCCTGCTGGCTGCATGTCAGTTAGCCGGATGCGATGATTCCGTGACATCCGCCGGAGGCTTTGGGCCGACACGAGGTTGGTCACTCAGGCGTTTTCACTGAATGTGAAGTTTTTAGCCTAAGTTCCTCTATTTCAGCAGGTTTTTTGTACCACTTAAATTCACCTTTATCTACCACCTATAAAGGTAGGAGACTTCTGTACCTGTCTCTCACTTTCGATACAAAAGACTTTTGCTGAAAGAAGTTAATTGGTTTAAGCCGAAGCGTATGAGTGTAAACCTGCAAGAATCAAGTTAACAGCAATTAAGTTAAATAATATTATTGCGAAACCAATTAATGCTAACCATGCAGATTTTTGACCTTCCCAACCTTTTGATAAACGTAAGTGTAGGAATGCTGCATAGAATAACCATGTAATAAGTGCCCACACTTCTTTCGGATCCCATCCCCAAAAACGACTCCACGAAAGTTGTGCCCAAATCATTGCAAAGATTAAAGCACCTAACGTAAATACTGGGAAACCAATTAACACGGAACGATAACCAATTTCATCAACTAATTGTAAATTTACTCGTTTGACAAAAGGTTGGAAAATCGCACTAATTCGACGTCGTGCAATTAATCGAATCAATAAATATAAAACAGATCCTACTAATAATGACCACACAACTGTTGTTAATTTCTTCGCATTAATGAGCGGAGGCATTTCTACTAACGGAGACATGCCATGTTCTTCAATTGCCTTATATTCATTCATACCAAATAGTGGCGGCATTTTGTATTCAATTTGACGTCCATTACCCTCTTTATCAACATAAGTATATGTTGAATCGTAACCCAACAAACTAAAAAAGCATGTAGCAATTACGAAACCAAGGACTACAACAAGGAAGAACATTACCGATTCTAACCAGAAACGTTGTTTAGAAGGTTTCTTTAAATCAACTACTTTCAATAAATAAATTAGTCCTGCTACCGCACTAATTGCTAAAAGTGATTGCCCTAAAGCAGCTGTAATAACATGAATGGTTAACCAGTGACTTTGTAAAGACGGCATTAAAGGAGTTACCTCTTTCGGGAACATCGCCGCATAAGCAATTATTAATAACGCCACAGGTAATGCTACTAAGCCTAGGGCCGTCACGCGATAAATAAAATAAATCAAAACGAATGCCCCAACAATGAACATGCCAAACGCAGTCGTAAATTCAAACATATTACTAACAGGTGCATGCCCTGCATAAATCCAACGAGTGATAAAATAACCAAGCTGCGAAAGTAGACCTATAATCGTGACAACAATTGCAACCTTACCCCATTTTTCAGTATTTTTGCCTGTTGCATTCGATTGTTTTATCGAACCACCAAATAAAAAAGTCGCAACTAGGTAGGCTATGAATGCTACAAATAATAGGTTTCTACTTATGTCAATCAAACTCATAAGTTGTTGTCACCTTCCTTTTCCTTTGTGGATTTCTTGACATCTTCTGACGCATCTAACTGATCTTCATATGGTGGTAGACCAGCAAATGTAGTGACTGTATCTAAATCCTTTTTCATACTGAACATATTTTTATTCACATGGGCAGCCATCAATACTCGGCCATCAGGCTCCACCTGTAACCATAAACGTCGGTGGTTCCAATACGAGCCAATTACTACACCAATCATAAAAATAATACCGCCGACAAATAACATTGGTATCGTACTATCCTTACGAATTGTAAAGTTTGATGAATTACGCGTCTCTACTCCTGTGAATTTCATTCTATATTTGTTTTCACCAAGTGGTTCAAAAGGTGGCTTCCTAATTTCTACAAAGCTTACTTCACCTTTTGGCGTTTCTGGTGTTGTCATTTTAAATATAAATGCTGGATTATTTGGTATTGATGTTTGTGTTTGTGGTTCACCATCTTTAAAACCAGAAAAATCTGGTGTATACACAAGAATCTGTACTGAAGAACCATTTCCTAAATCATATTCCTTTTTAGGATTCGTTAAATCAATTTCAATTTGTCCTAGTGACTCTTCTTCATTTGCTTTATTCACTAATTTAAAATTCATCTGTCTCAACTCATTGAGGCGATAATTCATTTGATACAGTGCAAAACTGTTTTCTTTTAACGGATGATTGACACGAATAGAGTAATCTCTCAATTTTTTAAGATTGTCTGTATCTCCAGGAAGAGCTCCGTCAGGTTGTTTGTACAATGTGATGTCTGTTTGATAGTTTTTCGCCATAGCATTGACACCTTGGTTTGATTGCTCGTCCTGTGGCTTATTGTCATGGGTTTCCAAAATAAATTTATTATTTTTAATAAAATAGCCGTCCATCCCTGGTATAGCTCGTGTCTCACCTTCACGGATCCAAATCGTCTCATCCACATAAAAACCAGGTACTAAGCGCAGCATAACACCTGCTAAAAAGATAATGAGACCGACATGATTTATGTATGGGCCATATCGAGCAAAACGGCCGCGCTCTGCTAGCAATGCACTTCCATCACGACGAACGCGATATTTTAGGTCAGTCATTTTTTGCTCAACTTTATCTAGCGTTTCTTCAGGGTTTGGCACTTGTCCTTCCGCAACGATACGTTGACGCTTCATGAAACTTTCATGACGTTTAACGCGTTGATTTTTTAGAGACTTGTGTAATGGTAAACCACGGTCTAAACTCGCAACAATAATAGAAATCGCAAGCATGCCCACTAAAATTTGGAACCACCAAGTACTATACAAATTAGAAAGTCCTAAATTATTATAGAGTTTGCCCAACAAACCATACACTTTCTCATAATACTCTGCTTTACTAGGTTCAGGGACATTAACATACATCGCTTGCGGTAGTATTGTTCCAATTGACGCTGCAACTAACGTTATAATAATAAGGGCAATCCCGACTTTTACATTCGAGAAGAAATTCCAAATTTTATCGACAATTGTTGTGTTATACGTTTTTGAGCGAATCGCCATTCCGTCGTAGCGCATATCAACAACTTTTGTTTGTTTACCTTCCTCAGTTAAAGGACGACCACATTTCTCACAAAGCTTCGTGCCATATGGGTTACTATGACCACAAGCACAAATAATGTTTTCCATAGTCATTTACTCCTTATTTTGGCTTCACTAATTCCATGTACGAAGCAATTTTTCCTTCCTCTAATTCACCAGTAATAATTTTGGCCACTTTACCATCTGGATCAATGACAAGAGTTGCAGGTAAATTACCTACATTGTAGGTAGTACTAACGCTTTTCGTTTTGTCAATAACTACTGGGAACGTTAATTCATGTCTATCGACAAAATTCTGTACTTCAAAATCTGTTTGCGCAAGATTGACCGACAATGTTTGTACACCCTGATCTTTAAAGACTTGATACTGACGATTTATTGCAGGCATTTCTCTCTCACACGGCCCACAAAAAGTTGCCCAGAAGTTTAAAAATACTCCCTGCCCTTTATAATCAGACAGCTTATGTTTTTCACCGTTTAAATCTACTAACGTGAAGTCTGGTGCTTTAGAGCCCACTGCTATTAACTCTACTTTATCCTTTGTTGCTGTTCCGTATACCGTGTAACCAATTGCTAAGACTAAGACTGCCAAAATAATGGTACGAATGACGAGACGTTTTTTCTTTTTCTCCAAGTTAATAAACCCCCTATCAATTTACGGCTTAGAGTAACTACAACTAACGCTAAGCTTTTCATACAAACATCCATATGTATAGATTTTACCATCTAATTTTCAGCATTTACATGTTCACTCGTGCGCAAACGCCACCTCACAAAAAGTGGAAACGATTTCATCAGGATGCAATTAAACTAGGTTAGCTATTCTCACCTATTATAGCAAAATGAAGCAGAAACGCTTAGCTAATAATTATGAATGATTTATGAACGATTTCACTAATAAGAAAGTGAATACATTGCTATTACACATAGATGTATCACTTTCTCATAGAAAATGCGGATTTATCCGATTTTTCCTGTCTCCGCTAACACGCGCAATTGCTTCACTTCATGCTTTGTTAATTCACGATATTCTCCCGGAGCTAGCCCGAATAAATCTAAAAAGGCAAAGCGTTCACGTTTTAGTTTAACTACTGGAGTACCGATCGCCTCGAACATGCGACGCACTTGACGATTTCGCCCTTCGTGGATCGTAATTTCACAGATTGCCTTACCTGCTTTTTCATCAAATGAAGTCATACTAACCATTGCAGGAGCTGTTTTGCCATCTTCTAACTTAATTCCTCGTTGAAGCTTTTTTAAACCTTCAATCGTTGGAACACCTTTAACACGAGCAATATATGTTTTGTCGATTTTAAATTTCGGATGTGTCAGCATATAAGAAAATTCCCCATCATTTGTCAATAACAATAAGCCAGATGTATCATAGTCGAGTCGGCCAACTGGGAAAATTCGTTGCGGAATATGCTTAAACAAATCTGTGACAGTTTTGCGTCCTTTGTCATCTGTTACAGCTGAAATTGTTCCACGTGGTTTATATAGTAAATAATAAACCTTATCCTCTTTCTCAAGCTTCACGCCCTCTACTTCTATCGTATCTGAGTTGGATACCTTTGTACCTAGCTCACGCACTACGACTCCGTTCACCTTAACTTTACCTTCTACAATCAATTGTTCTGCCTTACGTCTAGACGCCACACCAGCATATGCAATGACCTTTTGTAATCTTTCCATTCTTTCACCTCTAATTTTCTTTCACCTTGGTTTGACACCAAGCATTAAACCTCATTCGCATATTATGAATAAGGTTATTTTTCCCGCTAATCTGTGAAAATTATGTCATACTTTTATACATTATTAAAGAAAAACTAATTATGGATAAATAATTAAATGATTTGAAATAGTTTTTATCAACTAGTTTCTGGATAATTTGTACATAGCTTGAGTTGTTTTCCGTTTTGGTTTGGCGCTTTTCTGGCGGGCGTACGATGAGCCGCTTGGGCCAGCAGATGTTTCTTGCTTTCGTCACAGAAAAATTGCCACAGGACGTGGCGTTCTTAGACTGAGTCCTCTATTTCAGCCAATGACACCCGCTAAAAAGTGTCTTAAAACAGATACATCTCACCACCTAAAGAGATGGGAGAGACTTCTGTAGTTGACGCTTTGCGTTCGCTTTCAAAACACTTGCTGAAAGGAAAAACAAAAAAGCCACCATTTTAGGTAGCATGTCAAAACTATTCATTTTCACTATATTTGTTTTCGATTTTAAGTCCATAATTACTTAATTCTTTATTAATAAATTGCTTCGCGCTTGATAACTTTTCGGTTAAAGATTGTTCAATTATTGAACCATCCTGTAAGGTGAAAATCAATTTTTCTGGTATACTGACACCGTTTTTTGCCAAAATAGTCTGCTCAACCTTCACAATATCTTCCCAACTTGTATAATCTTCTTGTAAACTAAAAAAATAATTCATATGAATTCCTTTTGTATCAATATATTGATAGTTATTAATACATAAAAATATCAATGCGCTAGCAAGTACAAACGATGACCCCACGATCCCTCGTTGAATATTCTTCCCTTTTTTTGTTTTAGGCGTCACTAAAAAATTGATGAATAACATGACCGCTATCATGATTAATACTACCATTAATACAATATACGTTGTAAAAAAAGGGTCAAAAAAATAATATTCCTTAGGTCGATAGAACAACTCTTGAATAGGATATAAAAAAATAAAAGGAGCGATAAAGCTTGACAAGAATAAAATAATTATTACCCCTATTTGATATTGCTTATTGTGTGATTCACTGGTCATAAACAATTTCTCCCTTCTATTAATATCCAAAAATCTAATTAATTACTAGTCTAATTAATTTTGACTATCACCAAAACGTGTGGTTGATTTCCGTTCCGACTGGCCGCTTTGCTGCTTTCGCCACAGAGCAAAGCTTCCTGGGGCGTCCAGCCTCCAATCCAATCAACTTATTTACATAGTAGACGTTTTAACAAAAGTCATCCATAACTTTTGGTGATGAACCTTAATTTTACTAAACTGCCTACATATTGTTAAATAATTCTGAATACATTCGTACACTGTCGCCCACAAACGTTATCCTGAATGTGGGTCATAAACAAAAAAACAGCGAATCGCTTTTAACGATCCACTGATTCAACTTTTACTGGTACTGCATAGATACGCTCTTCACCTAGAAAGATGGACAGTACACCTTCCTTACGTTTTCTAGAAACATGCAAAACTTGCCTTACACTATCTTTTTCTTCTTTATTTAGCTGTAAAAGAATTGGTTCCTCTAAACGAATAGAGAGGTTTTTATTGACTTTATATTTACCTTTTTTCACCACTGTTTCAAGGCTGTAATCTTGCCAAACCTTGCTGGCTAAACCTCGATGTACATTCCAGTCATCGGATTCATTCAAAGTAACGACAATACATGTTTGCCCGTCCTTTTGGAAGGCAGTTGCAAGGGTTCGACCAGCTACCTTTGTAAAGCCTGTTTTTCCGGCAAATGCTGAACCTTTAGCTGATTTTAATGCATTAACAGGTTGTTGTGTCTCATCGCCTATTTCAACGGCAACCCCTGACCCTTCTCGTAATAAACGGTGCTTATTTTCCCATAACATCCCGTTTTCAGTATTGGCACGATATAGAACTGTGGAGGCAATCTTCTTGAACGTTTTATTTTGGAGAGCAATTCTCAACATTTCAGCAGTATCTCTAGCTGACGATAAGTGCTCATCATGGTGCAAACCAGACGGGTTCATAAATACTGTATTTGTGAGACCAGCAACAACAGCCCGCTCATTCATTAACTTTACAAATCCTTCTACCGATCCGCCGGCATGCTCTGCTAAAGCTGTTGCTGCGTCATTTCCTGAGCGAAGCATCAAACCATATAACAATGTTTCTACCGTAACCTTTTCACCTGCTTGCAAGTAAATGGACGAGCCCTCAGCCGTTGCAGCCCTCGGTGAAATAACTACTTCATCTTGAAGATTGCTATTTTCAATAGCAACAAGTGCTGTCCAAATTTTTGTTAAGCTAGCGATTGGTAACCGTGCATCACTATTTGATTCAAATAAAACACGGCCCGTATCACCATCTAAAACAGCATATCCGCTACCCCCCCGTGCTAAACTGGTTTCTGGAACCATTAACATTACCACGACTATCATGAACAATATTAAACGTACTAACCGAAGCAACGAGCCACTCCTTATTAAAAGTAATAGGAAAATATAGATTAAATTTATGTTTCAAGCTAAGTATTATACCAATCAATTATGCCCCGACATAATTGCCGCTGTCGCGCAGATTAACAATGCGTCCTGAATCGGCCTTTGTACTAAGACCAGCAAATGTTTTTTGTGCGAAAGCGAAGCAGCAGCCGTAACATAGCACGAAGTTGATCACTCAGTCGTTGCCACAGGACGTGGCGCCCTTAGACTTAGTTCTTCTGCTAATATTTGGACATATGTACCTGTCGCTACTCTTCCGGTACAAGATATTTGCTGCAAGAAGTTCAATTATGCCTTCATTTACTTTACCCCACTAAAGGTTTCTTGGAATTTCGTCATAAATAGATCTGTTTCTTGCTCTTGTTCAACTAACTCTTCTTCAGGTAAAGGCGGCATTTCATCCATACTATTTAATCCAAAGTAGTTTAAAAATTCTTTTGTAGTACCATATAAGATTGCCCGTCCTGTCCCTTCCGAGCGACCGACTTCCTTAATTAGCCCTCTAGAAACGAGCGTTTGAATTGGTCTTTCACATTTCACACCACGTAAATCTTCAATCGCTACACGTGTAATTGGTTGTTTATAGGCTACAATAGCCAATACCTCAAGTGAGGCTTGCGATAATGATTGAGCAGTTGGATTTTCTACTAATCTTTGAATGGTATCTGCTAAATCAGATTTTGTTATTAGTTGATAAACCCCAGCCATTTCTTTTATAGTAACGCCTCTTGCTAAATCTTCTTCATAGGTTGTTTTCAATACTTCCATTGTTTGTACGACTAACTCTTCCGGTTCGCCTAAAAGTTGAGACAATTGTTTGATAGTTAAGCCGTCGTCTCCAACAACAAATAATAAGGCTTCTATTCTACTCTGTAGCATCATTGTTTTCGTCATCATCCCATTCCTCCTTCTGTAATGTAACTGTTAATTCTTCAAAGTTACCGTCTTGCTCTACGATGACGACCTGACGTTTCATCAGTTCAAGAATAGATAAAAACGTCAGAATAAGCGTTGGCTTATCTTCATGGGGAAAAAGCTCGAAAAATGATGCACGTCCACCTGTAGTTCGTAATGAATCGACAACTGAACGCATTTGGTCTTTCACTGAGCGTTCTTGCCTCGCTACAGTTGTTTTTAGTGGTTTCTTTAATTTTTTTCGACGCATTAGTTTTTGAAAGGCTCCAAGCATATCATAGATGTTGACGTTCAGATCAAATAACGCCATTTGCTCATCTGATGCTAACTCTGATAAATCTGCTGGAGGCCGTGTAAATACCTGTGCACGATCTGTTTCAAGCTCTTGCAGGCTACTCGCTGCTTCTTTATATTTCTTATACTCTATTAAACGTTGCACCAGTTCTTCACGAGGGTCTGGGCCATCGACTTCTAATTCGGCATCTTCAAGCTCACCTTCATGAATTGGCAAGAGCATACGACTCTTAATAGCTAATAATGTTGCAGCCATCACTAAATATTCACTAGCCTCATTTAACTCAAGTACCTGCATAGCATGTATATGGTCGATATATTGTTGAGTAATTTCAGCCATTGGGATATCATAAATATCAATTTCCAATCTGTGAATTAAATGCAATAATAAATCAAGAGGCCCTGAAAAGGCTTCTAATTTTACTTCATAAGACATTGTTTTACCACCCTGAGATTCTATGTTCTTTTAGTATAGTAGAAAGGAGTCCAAAATGCATCCACAGCATCACACTTTATTTATCGACTATTGTGCTTTTTTCAATGGAAATCAAGATTTTTTTGAATGCCATGAAGTCCTTGAGGAATACTGGAAAGATATTGCTCCAGGTGATAAAAAGCATCCTCTCGTTGGATACGTACAACTCGCAACAGGTTTATATCATTGGCGACGAGATAATTTTATTGGTGCTGCGAGAATTTTAGAAAAAGCACTTCATAATTTTCAACATAATAAAGGCCACATCTTTTTTGACGAAATTGATTACGAAATACTATTAACACAACTAACAGATTCACTTTCTGCTACCCAAAAGGGCAAGTCCTTTCAAGCATTTCAACTTCCTCTTTCAGCCATACTAGAGGAATTAGTATTTACTCGAATACAAATTTTACCACCAAGTAATACTAACTATCTTCTTCATAAACATATGCTTCGAGATCGCTCACATATTCTTGCAGAGCGTCAAGAAAGCAAACAAAGAAAAAGCAGACGTCAATGATCGTCTGCTTCTTCATCGATACAATTTATACATTTTTGAACAATATTACGCGTTTCCTCTGTTGCACGCACACTTTCATACTGGCCAAGGTCTGCCACTTCCTGTAGCATTTCCTTTGCAACACCTTCACCTCTATAAGAAGGGACAACGGAAACATGTTGAATCATAGCTATATTATTACTGTCTGTTACAAGTCCAACAATGCCTACATACTCATCGTTCTTTTTCCATAAATATAAAACCCAATTATCATCATTTTCATAGGAGTGGATTGTCTCTTTGAGCTTTTTTATGTCTTTTTCGTTAGGCATAAACGAGAGTAGCCCCATTGCTATTTTCTCGAAAGCTTTTTTATATCGAATTAACATATTTGTCTATTCCCTCATTTTCTAGCTGTACATAATCTTTGACTATCCTACACGATTTGTACTTTTACCGCAAGTCAATTTCTGTCTTACGAACCAGGTCCGAGAATACCTTTAGACGCCAATACCCAATAGACAACGCCCCACAACAAAATAAAAGTTGAAATGGACGCTAGTAATACCCATTTGTTTTTTCTCATATTTACTCACCCTTTTTTAACGTTAGCGGGAGATCGTTTTGAACAATATCTTCATAACTTTCGCGTCGAATTGCTAATTGATGCTTGCCATTTTCTACAAATACAACTGCTGGTCGTGGCACACGATTATAGTTACTCGCCATAGAATATCCATACGCACCAGTACAGAAGATTGCTAGCACATCACCAGAAGCTGCTTCCTGAAGCTTAGCATCAATAATTAATTTATCGCCAGATTCACAAAGTTTACCAGCCACTGTATATGTTTCACTTTTCGATTCATTTGCTTTACTTGCAATGACCGCCTCGTACTTCGCATCATATAGTGCTGGACGGATATTATCACTCATACCACCATCAACAGCAATATACTTACGAACATTAGGTACTGTTTTTTGTGAACCAATTGTATAAAGTGATGTTCCTGCATCGCCTACAAGTGAACGCCCTGGTTCAATCCAAATTTCCGGCATAGTTAGACCAAGTACAGTCGCTTTGTTTTTTACAACTGTAATCATATCCTCTACATATACTTGTGGCTCAAGCGGTGCATCTTCCTCAGTATAACGAATTCCGAAGCCCCCTCCTAAGTTTAACACAGTACATGTAAAATCGTGAGTTTTCTTCCAATCAGAAATCTTATCAATTAGTTTTTCTCCTGCTAAGCCAAAGCCCGCTGTATCAAAAATTTGTGAGCCGATATGGCAGTGTAATCCTAGAAGCTCTAAGTATTCATGGTTAAAAGTTTGTTGGAAAGCTTCATCTGCTTGACCATTATTTAAGTCGAAGCCAAATTTAGAATCCGCTTGACCTGTCGTAATAAAATCATGCGTATGTGCCTCAACACCTGGTGTGACACGTAGTAAAATACGCATTTTTTGTTGACGGCGCTCTGAGATTTCTTGTAAAAGTTGAATTTCATAGAAATTATCCACGACTATACAACCGATTTTCGAGTCAAAGGCTAATTCTAATTCAGCAATGCTCTTATTATTACCATGGAAATGAATGCGCTCTGCAGGGAAACCAGCTTTTAAAGCTGTAAATAATTCTCCACCAGAGACCACATCTAAAGATAGACTTTCTTCTGCCGCTAATTGGTACACAGCTACACATGCAAATGCTTTTGAAGCATAAGCTACTTCTGCTTTTACACCTAGTTTTTTAAACGTATCAATAAAGCCGCGTGCACGCTTCCGAATAAGCGCTGTATCATACACAAATAAAGGTGTACCATACTCTTTTGCAAGCTCTAATGTATCTACCTGTCCAATCGTTAAATGACCATCTTCAGAAATCGCTTGTGTTCCATAAAAATGCATGTGCATCTCTCCCTTTTCACATCGTTCCATCTTGTGATTTTTAGTAAGGATAATCTTAGCCTACAATCCTTATTTACAGATGTATTGCTTCATTCAAGAAGGGTTCGAACAGTACACGGGAGCTAATATCACATATGCCTACACCTTATCGTGGTGAACCTTTTGATGAACGAAGACAATTTTCGCAAAAATCACAAAATACTATATTGAACTTTATCATATGAAAAAAACGAGTGCAACGGCTCCTATGATCTTTTTCGATGTTCGGAATCGACGACATAAGGCCTTAATGCATCTGCTGTCATTGGGAAACGGATAAGTACCCGAAGCATCGCTTTTGGAAAGAACGGAATAAGCGGCCACAAATATGGTGCTTGCATCGGACGTAATGAACATAAATACGTAAATAATAGAAAGATCCCGATAAATAACCCATTAACTCCCCATATTCCAGTCATTATTAACAAAACTAGTCTAAAGAGTTTAATGGAGATACCGAGCTCATACGACGGAATAATAAAGGTCAGAATAGCTGAAACGGCTGTATACAACACTACTTCTGGCGAAAATACCCCAACATCAATAGCAATTTGACCAATGATTACACCGGCAACTAACCCCATTGCAGTGGATAAAGGTGATGGGGTATGAATGGCGGCCATCCTTAAAAACTCTATCCCAATATCGCCAATAAGTACTTGTAGTAAAACGGGAATATGTGATTTTTTCTTTGCCTCTAAAAAGGATAGCTCATCCGGTAAATGTATCCCGTGCGTTGCACATAAATACCACAAAGGCAATAATAATAAACCCATAATTGCTCCAAAATAGCGCATAAAACGGACGAAGGTTCCAACTGATGGTGCCTGCCTGTACTCCTCAGCATGCTGCAGTAAATGAAAAGCCGTTGCTGGCACAATAATGACAGAAGGAGATGTATCGACAACGATGGCTATATGTCCCTCAAGTAAATGCGCTGCAGTAATATCTGGTCGTTCCGTATAACGAACAAAAGGAACTGGGTGAAACTTTTGTTTAAACAGCCATTCTTCTAGTGATTTATCAGTCATCGTCAAGCCATCATGTTTAATTTCTTTAATACGCTGCCGCAATTTATCAAGCGTTTCATCACTCGCAATACCCTTTATAAACGCTAGCGCGACATCGGTTTGACCGATTTCGGATATTTTATGTAGCTCGAAACGTAAATTACTATTGCGAATTCGCCGACGAATCAAAGCAACATTTTGTGAAATACCTTCTATAAAGCCGTCCCTAGATCCACGAATAACCTTTTCATTGTCAGGCTCCGCAGGGGTACGTCCAGGATAACTTCGAATCTCAGCAACATAGCCATAACCACTTTTCGTTATAAAGGCTACTTGTCCACTTAATATTGATAATAAAATGGCTTCACGCTCGGTTTCCTCTGAACGGCCTTGGTAATTGAAATAGGCTTCAAAATACTCCTTTTCATCCTCAATATCAATGTCCTCATCTGGCAGCATATTGGAGAGTAATTGTGTTAACACTATGCCATCCACAAGTCCGCTTATATATGCACAAAGAACCGGCAAATCTTTGACAAATACATGCTTAATACTAATGTCAAATGATTCGCCGTCACCAAATTGTTCTTTAAGAAAATTTTCGGCTTCTTCTAAGCTGTTAAAAAGTTTATCTTTTTCTGTCATGCTGTCACCATTTTCTTAGATGTCTTTTTTTACTTCTTCCTCTTCAACTGTGGCACTTGTAGCCATCCAATTTTTTAATTGGGCAAGAATTTTTTTCTCTAATCGCGATACCTGAACTTGAGATATCCCGAGCCTATTAGCAATTTCAGTTTGGGTACAATCTGAGAAATACCGTAAATAAATAATGGACTGCTCTCTAGGCTCAAGTCTTGTAAGTACCTCTTTTAGTGGTATATAGTCAAATGGCTGCTCAGATTTTTCGTCCTTCATCTGATCCATTAATGTAATAGAATCCCCTTCGCTCTCATACAATTGTTCATGCAAGGAAGCGGGATCTCTTAATGCATCGGAAGCTGTTACAATTTCCTCAGATGTGACGCCAAGAACCTGTGCTAATTCATGAATGGTTGGTGGATGCTCATTTTTTTTAATGAATTCATCAGTTGCATGACGAATTTTAAAATTAAGCTCACGAATAGATCGGCTAACCTTCACCATACCATCGTCCCTTAAAAAGCGCTGAATTTCTCCGATGATCATTGGAACAGCATATGTCGAAAATTTAACATCATACGTTAGATCGAATTTATCTACAGACTTCATGAGCCCTATGCAGCCAATTTGAAATAAATCCTCGAGCTCCACGCCCCTGCTTGTAAAACGTTGGACGATAGACCACACAAGCCTCGTATTCCCTTCAATCATTCGTTTACGAGCCTCATGATCGCCCTGCTGTGCACGTGCAATTAAATCTCGCATTTCTCCCTGTGACAATAGCTTATCGGACGACTGTTCTAGCGGCTTCACAATCGTAGCCTCACATTACCGGTGTACGAACCGAGTAAAATTTCTTCGTAAACGTGACAGTTGTACCTTGTTGCCACTTAGACATTACTGTCAACTGATCTGAAAAACTATCCATAATAGTAAAGCCCATACCTGAACGTTCCATCGCACTTTTCGTCGTAAATAACGGCTCCATCGCTTGGCTTACATCCTCAATACCAATACCTTTATCCATAACAGACACAGTTACAATATCATCCTCACGTTTTGCATGAACTGTAACAACGCCCTTACCATCCTCATCATAACCGTGAATAATAGCATTAGAAACAGCCTCTGAGACAACCGTTTTAAATTCAGATAGCTCATCAATTGTTGGATCTAATTGTGCGATAAAACCTGTCACAGCTACTCGCGCTAAGGCTTCGTTTTCACTAATTGCTAAAAAAGTTAATGTCATTTCGTTATCCATTTACAATCCCCCTAACTCGATCAATCGCTTCTTCCTCAGTTGCATCCATCATCCACTGCCCTAAACCTGAAAATTGAAACACTTTTCGCATTGTCGGCGATGGATTCAATAAAATTGTTCGTCCAGCGACTGCTTCTAACTCACGCATTCGACCAAGCACTAAACCTACTCCTGAACTATCCATAAAAGAAAGCCCCTCTAAGTTCCAAATGATAGTCGATACAGCGCCTTGAAAAATTGCTGTAGAAATTTTAGCTCGAATTTGCTCTACTGCATGGTGATCGAGCTCCCCAAATAAACGTATAACTACTGTCTCTCTTGTTACCATCTCTAATTGAAAATGCATGAACATCGCCTCCTCCTCGTGCAATTCCACATTCAATGTGGTGATTCCTTGCGGCTGACAGAACTAGTGCAAAGTCTTCCGAAATAGTGGCAAATCGACATACTTATAGCTTTTTAGGTTAAATGCAGTATGGGATAAAACAACATTTTTTAAACGTGGCAACCATTTTTCACAAGAATTATTAGGATGAGCAATTTTGCCTCGGCATAATTGCATCCCGAATCGGCTTTGTGCTATGCCTGCAAATGGTTTTTGTGCGGAAGCGGGGCGGAGTGCTAACGGAGCGATGGGTTTTGTGCGGAAGCGGAGCGACAGCGCAGCGACAGCGCAGCGAAGGCGCAGCGAAGGCGCAGCGATAGCAACTGATGTGTTTGTGCGAAAGTGCAACGACAGTGCAGTGCTAACGGAGCCGCTGCAAAAGATCTTTTTTGCGCGATAGCAGAGCGACAGCGCAGCGGCAGATGTTTTTTGTGCGACAGCGGCACTATGCAGGTCAATTAGCTGTTATCGCATGGATGCGATGATTTTAGGCTAACATCCTTTATTTAACTCCTTTAAGATTCCATGATATTCGCATGAGACTTTAACTTCTTGGATGTTTGGACACCTGCTGAAAGAAGTCAAAAGCAACAAAACTTTTTCTCTTCGTTCCGTCGCTTTGTCGGTTCTATCCACGACTTTAGCTGTTCTACCATCTCTCTGGCTTTTCTTTCCATCGCTCAGACCCTTCCTTCCGTCACTCCGACTTTTCTTTCCGGCGCCATGACCTCTTTCCGTCACTCTGTCTCCTCTTTCCGTCGCTCAGACCCTTCCTTCCGTCACTCCGACTTTTCTTTCCGGCGCCATGACCTCTTTCCGTCACTCCGACTCTTCTTTCCGTCGCCATGACCTCTTTCCGTCACTCTAACTCTTCTTTCTTTCCGTCACTCTGACTCTTCTTTCCGTCACTCCGACTCTTCTTTCCGTCACTCCGACTCTTCTTTCCGTCACTCCGACTCCTCTTTCCGTCACTCCGACTCTTCTTTCCGTACTTCGACTCCTCTTTCCGTCACTCTGTCTCCTCTTTCCGTCGCTCAGACCCTTCCTTCCGTCACTCCGACTTTTCTTTCCGTCACTCTGGCCTTTCTTTCCGTCACTCCGACTCCTCTTTCCGTCGCTCAGACCCTTCCTTCCGTCATTCCGACTTTTCTTTCCGTCGCCATGACCTCTTTCCGTCGCTCTGGCTTTTCTTTCCGTCGCTTCGGCCTTTCTTTCCGTCGCTCAAACCCTTCCTTCTGTCACTCCGACTCTTCTTTCCATCGCTCAGATCCTCCCTTCCGTCCCTCAGGCCCTTCCTTCTACCGCTTCAACTCTCTGCCTTCCATAGAACAAAAAAAGCGAGAACCCCCTTTATCAAAGGGAGTTCTCGCTTCGTATTTTTTATGCAATTGTATAAGCGTTTAGTACTTTTTCGATTGTTTCCTCATCGATTTGACTGTTCGAATATAAATAAGCAATCGTTTCGCCAGTACGAACATGGTCGCCTTTTTTGGCCATCAATTGAATACCAGCATCATAATCAAGCTCAGATTCCTTAGTTAATCGACCTGCACCAAGACCAACACTAGCTTCGCCGATTAATAATGCATTAATCGTCCCTACAGTGCCTTCAGTAGGTGCTTTGATAGCTACCTTATTTGCTGTGTCTTTTTGCACGATATCTGCTAAATCGCCACCCTGTGCTACGATAAATTCTTCAAATTTTGAAGCTGCTGAACCATCCTCTAGCACTCGTTTAACAGCAGCTGTTGCTTCAGTCTCATTTACACCTGCTGCTACTTGGTACATAAGCGAAGAAATAATAATACATTCCTCAAGCAGATCCTCATGCGTTTCGTCCATACGTCCACTTAATAAAGCAAATGCTTCTACTACTTCAAGCTTATTACCAATCATTTTACCTAGTGGATTATCCATATCACTAATATGTGCAACTACTTTACGGCCTAGCTTTTCACCGATGGCAGTCATCGTATCAGCTAAAACCTGTGCTTCTTCTTGTGTTTTCATAAATGCACCTGAGCCACATTTGACATCGAGTACAATGCCGTCTGCACCGCTTGCTATTTTCTTACTCATGATAGACGCGGCAATTAGTGGAGTGGAATCGACAGTACCCGTCACATCTCGCAATGCATATAATTTTTTGTCAGCCGGTACAAGATTACCTGTTTGACCAGCCACTGCAATTTTATGTTTATTGACATTATCGATAAATTCTTGTGATGAAAGCTCTGTTTTAACGCCACGAATTGATTCTAATTTATCGATTGTACCACCTGTAATGCCTAGACCCTTACCACTAAATTTCGCCACTGGAATATCTAATGCAGCAATTATTGGCGTAACAATTAGTGTGACTTTATCGCCTACACCGCCTGTCGAATGTTTATCAATTTTAAAACCTTCAATAGATGATAAATCAATAATGTCTCCAGATTCTATCATTGCTTTTGTTAAATAAAATGTTTCATCATATGTCATACCTAATAAACGGATTGCCATTAGAAGGGAGCTTGCTTGATAATCAGGAATTACACCCGTAGTGTAACCCTCTACAAAATATTGAATTTCAGCCTGTGATAGCTCCTTGCCTTGTTTTTTCTTTTCAAATAGTTGCGCCATATTCATATCGAAAATCCCCCTTACTTCAGATTATTTAAGAAGCTTTTACCAAATTCCGGTGCTGCTACTTTGAAGTTTTCAGCAACCGTTGCAGCAATATCTGCAAAAGTTTCACGTAGTGCTAGCTCACTACCACCATTAAAGCGTGGAGAATAGACAATTAACGGTACATATTCACGTGTATGATCTGTTCCATGGAATGTTGGATCATTACCGTGGTCCGCTGTAATGATTAGTAGATCATCTTCTGTCATTGCCTCAGTAATTTCAGGTATACGTGCATCAAATTCTTGGAGTGCATTACCATAACCTAGTGGGTCACGACGATGGCCAAAATTCGCATCGAAGTCTACTAAGTTTAAGAAGCTTATACCATGGAAATCACGACGAACTACCTCAGCAAACTTATCCATACCATCCTTATTATTTTTCGTACGTACTGCATCAGTAACACCTTCACCGTTGAAGATATCTGAAATTTTTCCGATGGCTATAACATCGAAACCTGCATCCTTTAAGACATTCATCGTTGTGCGACCAAATGGCTTTAACGCATAGTCGTGACGATTTGATGTACGCGTGAAGTTTCCTGGTGTACCAACAAATGGACGAGCAATAACACGGCCAACTAAATATTCTGGTTGTAATGTTAACTCACGAGCAATTTCACAAATTTTATATAATTCCTCTAATGGAATAATTTCTTCATGTGCAGCAATTTGCAAAACAGGGTCAGCAGATGTATAGACAATAATCGCTCCTGTCTCCATATGCTCCTTACCGAAGTCCTCGATTACTTGTGTTCCGCTTGCAGGTTTATTGCAAAGGACTTTGCGGCCTGTACGTTTTTCTAGCTCTGCAATAAGTTCAGCTGGGAATCCCTCTGGATACACTTTAAACGGTTTATCGATATTTAACCCCATGATTTCCCAATGGCCTGTCATCGTATCTTTACCAACAGATGCTTCTTGCATTTTTCCGTAATATGCTTTTGGTTTGTCGGTAGCTTGCATACCTTGTAATGGTTCAATGTTTGCTAAGCCGAAAGACTCCATATGTGGCATTGTAAGCCCATTCATTTTTTCAGCGATATGTCCTAGAGTATGTGAACCTACATCTCCAAAATTCGCTGCGTCTGGAGCTTCACCAATTCCAACTGAGTCCAATACTACTACATGGATTTTTTTAAATGGTCTATTCATAATTTTGCCTCCTAATCTCATGTCTCTATTTTACCAAAAAACAGCGAAAAATAAAGGTCAGACCTCCGACTGATAAATTTCTCACTAAGCGCGTGGATGAAATTGTTTATAAACCTCTGACAGTCGGGACTTACTAATATGTGTATAAATTTGTGTTGTGGAAATATCAGCATGTCCAAGCATCTCTTGCACTGCTCGTAAATCCGCACCATTCTCCACTAAATGTGTTGCAAAGGAGTGACGTAATGTATGTGGCGTTAATTCATGTTGAATGCCTGCTTTTAAAGCATGCTCCTTCATTAATTTCCAACAACCTTGTCTTGTTAAACGTTTTCCTCTTTGATTAATAAAAAAAGCTTCTGTTTTTGGAGATTTCCCTTGTAATTGACTTCGTGCGCCATCTAAATAAGTACTTAATGCAGAAAGAGCGCTTTTTCCAAGGGGAATGATACGCTCCTTGCCTCCCTTACCAAAAACGCGCACGAAGCCCATTGTTAAGTGAATATCTGCTAAATCCAATGCAATCAGCTCACTAATACGCATCCCTGACCCATATAATAGCTCTAGCATTGCCACATCGCGAATGCCCTGCGGTTTGCTGCGATTTGGTGCCATTAATAGTGCTTCTATTTCTTCTAGAGAGAGGACATTTGGTAGCTTTTGCTCAATAGTCGGCATTTCTAAATGGACTGTCGGATCTGTTTCTGCTCGCTTTTCCCGGAGTAAAAATTGATGGAAACTGCGAATGGAGGAAATATGGCGGGCAACAGTACGACTTGTCTTTCCTTGCATACGCAACTGCTCTAAATGACGCAAAATGGTCGTTCTTTCCACTTTACGAAAATCAGACATCCCCTCCACTTCCCGTAAAAAATTCACGTAATTTTCTAAATCTCGGCGATAGGATGCTAATGTATTATCAGATAATTGTCGTTCTACTTGGATAAAATGGATATAATCCTCTATTGCATATTGAAATTCATTCATCACAGCGCCCCCTTAACAATCTATTATCTTTCATATTAACATGTTCAATAAACTAAATGCTTTCTCTACAAAAAAAACCTCCCTTCACTTCAAAACATTAGGAGGCAGTTTATTTATTTTTCAATTGATATGGTTGCAAAAACACCAGACAGAAGATGGCACTTGTTCCTACCAGTGCAGTTATCAAATGATACATTACAGATTACAAAAAACAATAAAAAAAGATGTCCCAAAAAGTCATAAATCTTTTTGGAACATCTTTTTTACTTTTCTTCTGATACCTCGTCGTTTTTATCATGACAGCGCCAGCAAATGCCGTGGAAAGTTAGTCGGTGATCCTTTATAATAAAGTTCCAACGTTTTTCAACAACGGCTTCCACATCTTCAAGTAAATCTTCCTGAATTTCATCAACCGCACCACATTCGATACAAACTAGATGATGGTGGAAATGCGCAGCTCCCTCTTGG
The DNA here is from genome assembly GCF_028674935.1 of Lysinibacillus sp. CNPSo 3705. Taxonomy (NCBI): domain Bacteria; kingdom Bacillati; phylum Bacillota; class Bacilli; order Caryophanales; family Bacillaceae; genus Lysinibacillus; species Lysinibacillus sp. CNPSo 3705. The sequence continues at coordinate 57,116 of NZ_JAQZSD010000007.1, forward strand.
CGTAGATCATAGCGCGAAACGCCATCGCCAAAGTTGATTTTGTCGACAATTTTGAGCTCAGTTAGTAATTCTAACGTTCTATAGACAGTCGCAAGACCAATTTCCGGTGCCTTTTCTTTTACTAAAAGGTAAACATCTTCTGCACTTAGGTGATCTTCCTCATGCTCAAGCAGTACAGCAACTGTTGCTTCTCGCTGCGGCGTCAGCTTATAACTAGCACTATGCAACTGTTTTTTTATACGATCAATTCGGCTCTCCATGTGACGCCCCCCTAAACTCATTCCATTATACCAAAGGAGTAAATCCTATTACAAGATAATGAATAGATTTCGAATATGCTTTTGTATGTTTTTACCTAATGCTAAATTTCTATAGCTCATCACCATAACATGTGGTTGATTTCCATTTTGACTGGGCGCTTTCTTGGGGGCGTCCAGTCTTCACTCCAATCAACGTTTTAACAAATGCCATCCACAACCTTTGGTGATGAGCCATTTTCATGTTGTATTTATCAATTTAATACATAAGAAATAACAATAAACTCTGCAACTATTATGATGAAAAATGCGATAAAATTCAACAAAATTGTCCGACCATGTATCATTTTCCCGATTTTTCTCTTTGACCATGCTGGTACAAGTAAATTGCATAGGTTTAGCAACAATATACAATAGATGAGCTGAAATGGAAACCACCAAATCGTATAAACCCAGAAAGCTTCAAGCTTCTGTAATAAAAAAACAGAGCTAAAGCCAAAAAAGGTAGCACGTATCGCCACTGTTACACGTACTAATACCTTCAGGACACTATGTGTTGCAAGCAATAGTACAAACGCTATTGAAACAGCAACAGGCAACACTAAACGAAATAGAGAATGCCTGTCCCCATTTGTTAATCGAGGCTCTATAAATGAAATAAAAGGCTCTGCATTCGGCCCACCAATAATATGAAAAAAGATAACGCCACAAACAAAACTCACAGCAATAATGGAAGCGTGATAAAATATAGACACCGTACGAGACATAAACATGCTCCTTTTCTATCAAGGTTTGTACAGCTTATGCTCGTCCGCTTCTATTATGCTAAAGATATTTTCTTATTGTGCCGCGAGCCAAAGAACTGCAAACGCTGTCTTGGCGTCGTATATACGCTCATCTGCAACCATTTGCCCCGCTTCTTCCAACGAAACTTCTAATAGTTCGACAAATTCATCCTCATCTAGCTCTGCTTTGTTTTCAATTTTATATAAATCCTTTGCCACAAATAGATGGATGATCTCATCTGCGAAGCCTGGGGATGTTGCAAACGCTTGTAAATAAGTGAAGCTTTGTGCACCGTAGCCCGTTTCTTCCTCTAATTCGCGGCGCGCGGTCACAATCGGCTCCTCACCAGGTTCTAGCTTACCAGCTGGAATTTCAATAATGGAACGCTCTAAAGCTTTGCGATATTGCTCTACTAATACTAATTTACCTTCATCAGTAACAGCTATAACTGCAACTGCGCCTGGATGCTTAATAATCTCCCTTTTTGCAACATTACCATTCGGTAAAGTGACATCATCAACCTGTAGTTTCACAATTTTCCCGTCATAAATGGGTGTAGTCTTTGTCGTTTTTTCCTCAAACTTTTTCATTGATATAACCTCGCTTGTTCTTCAGATATGTTCATTGTACCATTACAAGTAGAGAAATCGAAGGAGGGCATTGGCATGAAAAAAAGACAGCTTGGCTCAAGTGAATTGTTTATTTCAGAAATTAGTTTAGGGGGCATGTCTCTTTCGACAGATAAGAAAAAGGCTGCTGAAATCGTTGCTATGGCACTAGATGCTGGCATTAATTACATCGATACAGCCGATTTATATGATTTTGGATCAAATGAAGAAATAATTGGCGCTATTTTAGAAAAACGCCGTCAGGATGTTATCGTCGCTACGAAAGTTGGGAATCGATGGACAGAAGGTGTAGAAGGCTGGCATTGGGATGCCTCTCCGTCTTATATAAAGGAAGCTCTACACGCTAGCTTAAAACGATTAGGAACTGACTATATTGATGTTTATCAATTACATGGTGGGACGATTGAGGACGATTGGGATGGCATTATCGACACGTTTGAAGAGTTGAAAAAGAATGGATTGATTCGAGAATATGGCATTTCCTCTATTCGACCAAATGTACTAAAGCGTTTTTTACCAGCGAGCTCTGCAAAAAGTGTCATGATGCAATACAGCGCTTTAGACCGTCGACCAGAAGAATGGCTAGACTTTATCGCAAGTGAAGGGGCTTCTGTTGTAACACGCGGGACTATTGCAAAAGGGTTACTAACAAATAGCTGGAAAGAACGTTTACAACGTGTCAACCGCTTTAACACATATACAGCAGACGAATTAACAGCAGTTTTAACAGGCTTATCTTCACATTATGACGATTTACATGCACTAGCAATCGCCTTTAATCTAAAGGAGCCTACAATAGCCTCGACAGTAATTGGTGCAAGCTCACAGGAACAGCTGGCGCAAACACTCGCTGCCTATGAAAAAATGGCTTCAATCACAGATTTTAAAGCGGCAAATGAGTTAACAAAAGCCGAACACTATATGGAGCACCGATGAAAAAATGGCTTATTTTATTAGCGTTTTTAGTAATACTTGCGATCTCCTCTAGTATGTCCTATGAACAACAGTCTATTATTCCTGAATTGGAGCAAGTATTAGCAAATAAACCGTTCGAAAAGCAATTATCTGTTTTAAAAATTCCTTATTGGGACACAGTTGTTTCTGTTGAAGAACGTGGTTACTTTAAGTTTGTAGAATTTTTAATTCGGAAATTAACACATTTTGTTGGATTCGGCTGCATTGCACTTGGCATTTACTTTGCATGGGGAAAACGTCGGTTCGCCGCAGGAGTCGCTATTGCTGGGACAGCTCTTATAGCAACGCTTGATGAAATGCGTCAAAGCTTTACACCAGAACGTACGATGAGCGGACAGGATGTTATGTTGGATATAGCTGGCGCGATTGTTTTTGTTGGGATTGCCGTGTTGGTGAGGAAGATTCATTGTAAAATTAAAGACAAGTAAATGTATGATAATGCAGTCCTATCAATAGAGTCATGTCCTATTAAATAATTAGTACATCACATATATAGTGGTGTACTTTTTGTTTGTAAATGACCACATTAATTAATGGAAATTTATACAAAACCAAGGGGAAAGCTGATTTTATCAGAATTAGTTTATTTAAAACAGAGAAACACTATAATAAATGTTTCTCTGTACAATTGGTGTGAACCAACTAGTGTTACATCCAGTTAAATTCACGCGGCATAGCTTCTATCCCCCGTTTGCTCAATAAGAAAAGCTCCCTTGACTTCGGTAGCTTAATGTTAAACGCTTGCACCTCGTTAGTTTAATAAGAGGATCTGTGAATTCTATCTGTGTCTATCACAAAATCAACTTCAATTTCGCTATCATAAGGAATAAGTTCAAAGTTATGAAGCCTGCAAAATAATTTAGCAAAGTTCCTTATTTCATCAGTTAATTCTTTTGCTAGCAGATACTTGTAATTTAATTGCTGTTTAGAACACTTTTTACCTATAACTAATGCTTGATGAAAGTAACCATCTATTTCAATAATCAACACTCAACACTTCTGTTTGTAAACAGAAAATATAGCTTAAATTTCAACCTAAGTATAACTGATACTCTTGTAAAACTCACCTGAGCCATTCGTTCTTCAAGCAAAGATCCTTGTTACAATTTCTTGTAATTGCCCCGGAAGTTGTAGTAATTTGAGAATCAATCGTAAATTACATTTTGTCCTTGTTCACTTAATTTTTTTAACGATGTAAGCATATGATTTATTTCTTCATCAGAATGTCTCTCCCACGAACTTAATTCAGCGATTATTTTCAAAGGTGATTTAGACCTATAAGAACGTGTTGGGTTTCCAGGAAATCGTTTGTCAGTTAAGTTCGGATCATTTTCAAAATCACCTAATGGCTCTACAAGATAAATTCTCTCTTTTGATGTAGATCTTGCTAATTCAGCACCCCATTTCGCCGCGTCTAATGTTGCAGTAAAATATATATAGTTAGATTTTTTATCCTGATAATTGGATAAGTGCAAAGGTTCAAGCAGGTCTCCGATTTTCAGTTCTGCTTTAGTACCATGAAAGAACGGACCTGGATCCAAGATATTTTTTTGGTCATTCATTTAAACGCACCCCTTATACTTTTTTGACTTGCGTATAACAGTATAAGGTAAGGAAAGGGTGAAAAAGTAGTCTATAAATAATTATCAGATGGGGTTATAATATAAGTAGAGTAAGGAACATTATTGTTCCGATAAAAACGAAAATGATGCCGATAAATCTAAGAATCTTTCCGATAAAATATAAAATTGTTCCGATAAATCTCGAAATCTTTCCGATAAAACATAAAAAACAGTGAATCCGCATTTGGATTCACTGTTTCTCTTTAGAATTTTGAGCCTTTATCGCCGTATTCGTTTAGTAGTTCTTCAAACGATTTGTTTTTTTCGCGTTGTTTGCGCTCAAAGGCTAGTTTTGCTTGGCGCTCTTCTTCTGCGGCTTGTTCTTTCGCTGTTAAATCTTGCTTTGCCGCTTTTAGTTTGGCTAGCACGTCACCGCCTAGTTGATCGGCTAATGTCACTGCCTCCTGCTTTGGTAGACTAGCTGTTACACTACTATCTACGCGTTGCTGCTGTTTTCGTTTTTTTCCCATTGCATTTCACCTTCTCATTCACTTCAAGGGCGCTTGACAACTGTTGCCACGCCTTGTCCACCACCGATACACAGTGTTGCGAGACCTGTTTTTGCATCTCGCTTTTCCATCTCATGTAAAAGCGTTACTAAAATACGTGCTCCACTTGCACCAATTGGGTGACCAAGAGCAATTGCGCCCCCGTTCACATTTAGTTTATCATGATTAAAGCCTAGTTCGCGATCTACAGCGATAGATTGAGCTGCAAAAGCTTCATTTGCCTCAATTAAATCTATATTGTCTAACGTCATATCAGCTTTTGCCAATACTTTCTTTACGGCCGTTACAGGGCCAGTTCCCATAATAGCTGGATCAACACCCGCACTTGCATTCGCTGTAATTAGTGCGATTGGTCGAATACCTAATTCGTCCGCTTTTTCTTTCGACATAATAACGACCGCAGCTGCACCATCGTTAATGCCCGATGCATTTGCTGCTGTTACAGAGCCATCCTTTTTAAAGGCAGGTCGTAGTTTTGACAGCGACTCAGCTGTAACGCCTTGACGCGGGAATTCATCTTTATCAAAAATAAGAGGTTCGCCTTTGCGCTGAGGAATTTCCACCGCTACGATTTCTTCGTTAAACTTCCCTGCTGCCATTGCTGCTTCTGCACGCTGTTGTGAACGTGCCGCGAAGGCATCTTGTTCCTCTCGAGAAATCTCATAGGCATCACATAAATTTTCAGCGGTAACGCCCATATGATAGTCATTGAAGGCACACCATAATCCGTCATGAATCATCGTATCGATTACTTTTTGATCCCCCATACGGAAGCCTTCTCGTGCATTTTTTAAGACATATGGTGCCTGGCTCATATTTTCAAAGCCACCTGCAACGACAATATCCGCGTCACCTGCTAAAATGGCTTGTGTCGCTAAATGAACCGCTTTTAGTCCTGAGCCACAAACTTTATTAATCGTTAATGCAGATACTTCATGTGGTAAGCCTGCTGCAATCGCGGCTTGACGAGCAGGATTTTGCCCGAGTCCAGCCGATAAGACATTCCCCATAATGACCTCGTCAACTTGTTCACCTGCTACACCAGCACGTGCTAATGCACCTTTAATAACAATACTCCCTAATTTTGTTGCTGGTACGTCCTTTAATGTTCCTTGGAATGCACCAATAGCTGTACGTACAGCACTTACTATGACTACCTCTTTCGTCATAAACATTCTCCCCTTTTCCCCGTTCAAAAATGAACACTGCATGCATATGCTACTAGCAGATATATCTATTTTAACAAATATTTTGACGATTTTCGATAACAGAAATAATCGCAGTTTTGCTAAAGATAATGTAAAATGTTGACGTGTTTTAAACAATCTCAGTTGGGAACATTACAATTAAGAAAAGGGCATACATACGAGTGACGTTGCTTGTATGCCAAGACAACAAAAGAAACAGGACGTGGAGGTGTTAATAATGAAAAAGAAAATGCTGTTATTTTCAGGCATAACAACGACGATTGCCGCAGCAGCAACTGGTCTATTCGGCTTCGCGCTTTCCAATAAATTAATGTACATTAAGCAAAAGGATCCCGAATTTGTTCGCGAACGTGAAACCACTGCTAAACGTTTTGATGAAGCTTGGTACAATAAAAATTTAAAATGTGAATTAAATATTGACTCGCCAAATGGCTATACAATCCGTGGCATTATGTTTCAGCCATTGGAAACAAATAATACCATCATTATTTGCCATGGGGTAACAGAAAATAAAATCAACTCCGTCAAATATGCTCGACTTTTTGAACGCCTTGGCTACAATTCCGTTATTTTTGACCATCGCAGGCATGGGGAGACAGGTGGAAAAACGACTAGCTACGGCTATTATGAAAAAAATGACCTTGATGCAGTAGTCAAAACAATAAAGGCTATGATTGGCGAAAATGCCATTCTTGGTATTCATGGTGAATCAATGGGTGCTGCAACCATGTTACTATATGCAGGAACTATAGAGGATGGTGCGGATTTCTATATTTCTGATTGTGCGTTTTCTGATTTTTCAATGCTGCTAAAACAAATTGCGAAGACAGAATTTAAATACGGCTCGATTATTCCAATTCGTTTTGCTGATTTTTTTGTCCGCTTACGAGACGGTTATTCCTTTAAAAGCGTGACACCTTCTGAGGCAGTGACAAATATCGAAAAGCCTGTGCTCTTTATCCATAGTATTCCTGACACATTTATCCTTGCTTCTATGTCACTGGATTTATACAATAAAAAAACCGGTCCTAAAAAACTGAAGCTATTTGATAAAGGAGCTCATGCACAATCCTTTAATGAAAATATGGCTGAATACGAGGATTTAATCCATGACTTTTTAGAAAATTTCATTTACCAAAAAATTAATCGTGATTCTTCTTCATCTAATGTCATTCCATTTCATTTTTAGTACAAACGAAAATATAGCTCTTTCGCATAACGAGGAGTTGATTTCCGTTCCGACTGGGCGCTTTCCTGGGGGCGTCCGATGAGCCGCTTCACTCGCGCTGCTCGCTCCAGGGTCTCACCTGTGACGCTGATCCCCAAGGAGTCGCCCAGTCTCCACTCCAATCAATCAATTCTCATAGCACGTACCTTCTGACATGTCAGCGGTATCATAAGTAAAAGAAGGAAAGCGAGTAGCCAAGGATGGAATTCACGCTCCATAAATTCAAAAAAATTCCTACTAAACCATTTTATTTTTCAATAAAATAAAGGTGTCATATTAAATAAAGTATGGCTCTTCCTCAGAATGATCTGCGGAAAAGCAAAGTGGCAGTGACTCTCATTGACACTATGAAAAACCTTGCAATACTGAACTGCACTCCATTGTTAGAAGGTGTCTAACAATTGGAGTGCAGTTCATTCATTCACGCAAGGTTTTTAAATTTTTTATTCAGCAAAAACAATATGCCATTCATCACGTTTGGCTAAAAATTCTTTGGCTAACGCTTGTGCACCTTCTAGACTATGGCTAGCTGCCCAGCCGCATTGCACTTCATTACATGCTGGGACTGCAGTGGCCTTTGTTACATCTGTAAATGTTTTTTCTAAAATATTCAATAAGTCTTCATAATCATTGTGATTTATTAGCGATACATAGAAGCCTGTTTGGCAACCCATTGGACTGAAATCAACAATATGGTCGGAGTAATTGCGGATAATGTCAGCCGATAAATGCTCTAGGGAATGTAATGCGGGCATTTCCATATGCTCTTTATTTGGCTGTTTAAGTCGAATATCATATTTGTACACTTCATCGCCATTTTTTCCTGTTTTAACACCCGCTAAACGTACATATGGCGCTTTTACTTTCGTATGATCTAAATCAAAGCTTTCAACATTTGTTTTTTCTCTCTGCAATACAAACAACTCCTTTATATAGAATATTTCCATTATAACTAGTTTTCCGATAGATTTATATGGTTTTTAATCAATTATTCAAATAATTTATAAAAATCAATAAATCTCAGCATAATTGTGTTGCCTTCGCTATAAGGGGTTAAAAAAACAACCAGCCCTGGCTTGGACTAGTTGCTCTTTAAAATTCCAATTATTTTTGGAATTTATTCATTTGTGACATCATTTGACGTACTTGCTTTTCAGACGGCGTACGACCCATTTGCGCCATCATCATACGAATCATTTGTTCGTTAATTGGTGGGTTTTCTTTTAAATATTTCATCATAGCTTGGCGAGCTAAATAGAAACCAAGTGCCGCGCCTGCTGCTAATGCGATAATTACGATAATAATCCAGCCCCATGTAGGCATACAACCAACCTCCTCCACTACAATATATACCGAGAAAAAAACTCTCCACGCTCCATTATACACCAAATATTAGCGTGTTACTATATATTGTAGTGAAATTTCCTAATGCATTGTATACTTCATTGGCTTTAACCACCCACACTCATTATCTTGTTTATTAAATGCAATAAAGCGCTCGCTCATCTTCGCAAGCATTTGGAATAGATCCAAATCAAGCATTCGTGAACCCTCACAATAAACACAAATTTTGCGTTCCACTAAATAAATAGCCATTTTTCCTTTTATAGGATGTTCTAAAAATAAAGCATTACGAGCTCTCTCTAAATGTGCATACTTGGAATCTAGTTGCGCCTCAAGCATCGTAGCAATCTCATCAAAGCGTACGCTTTCACATATATATGCAAGCTCTTTTAAGGATTTCTCGTTAGCGTCTTCACAGCCTTGCATCATTTCTAATAACTTACGCTCTCTGCCGAATATAAACGTTAAATGCTCTTCTTTTATTTTATATATGGAATAGGTTCTCACTAGAAATCCTCCTTCGCTCATTGCTTTTTCATAAGTATAGCTCATCCAAACTTTTTAATTTGTCAAACGAAGGAGGCATTCATCTTCTATTTTTGTCGAAAACTTTCTACTTTCCGTTCTATCAAATGCTTTATGGCTAATTAAGTTTTTAGCTTCTTCTATAGTACTTAGAATATTCTCAGCCTCAAGACCTAGAGTAAAATCAATTTCCAGTCCGTTTTAGCAAAGCTTTCTAATAGGTAATATAAAGGTATCAACGAAAGGAGCTAAAACATATGAGAAAATTTTTTCTACTAATAGGAGGCTTTATCGCAGGATGTGTTGCACTCGCTTTAACAGGACCACTTGCAGGTCTACTAATTTCTGGATTGTTTGTAGCACTCGGTATGCACTTTTACACTTCAAGTAAATCGACATTCGGTAAAATCTTATGGTTTACAGTAGGTTTGATTGGTGTGTTATCAGCAATATCGAATATCCCAGCAATGGTTGGTTTAGCAGCAATCGCTGTCATCTATGTTATCTATAAAAAATGGAATGGCGAAGATGTAAAAATCCCAACAATTGAAGCTAATGAAGAAGATCCATTTAAAAACTTTGAAAAAGAATGGTCTAACTTAACAAAATAAAAGGAGCGAATTTACATGAACTTATTTCAACGTTTTAAATATACAATAGAGGCTGATTTACATCAGTTATTTGATAAGAAGGAACAAAAAAATCCAATTGCGATGTTGAACCAATACATTCGTGAAGCAGAAAAACAAACAGAGCAAACTGGAAAATTATTAGAGCGTCAAGGTCAGTTAAAAGAAAAACTAGAGCAGGAATATAAACAAAATGCTGAATTACTAGCTAAACGTGAGGCACAATTAAAATTAGCTACTACTAGCGGGGAGCAAGATTTAATCGATTTTGCTTCTGATGAAGTTGCTGCATACACAGCACGTAACAATACATTACAAGCTAGTATTGAAGCAAGTACACGTGAATACTTCGAACTTGAACGCAAATTTGAAACGATGAAACACAAAATTAAAGATATGAAAGTGCGTCAATTACAGCTAATGGGGAAAGAAAACGTCACACGCGCTCACCATCAAATGGACGGTATGATCGCTAAAAACAATAAAACCAACTTTGAAGATTTAGAATCGTATATCGATAAGCTTGCTTACCAAATCGACAAAGATCATGAAGTAACATCTTTCGAGTCTCGTCTTGCGCAGCTAGAAAAAAATGTCGCAGAAGAGAACGCACCACTGCTAATTGAAAATAAATAACAATAACTGCTATTTTAAAAAAATAACATGTTATAATAAAAGAAATAAGGGATGCCTCATTTATTGAAGCATCCCATTTCTTTGAAGGTGACCAAAAAAGATAGAAATAAAGTCATTTAGTCCTATGATTAAAATATGCCTTTAAAAGGTCCTTATTTAGCAAAAGATGAGGATCCATTTAGTGATTTTATCAATCATATAGAGACATGAATTATTTTGATGCTACGATCAAGAAAGTGAGTCTCTTCGAATTGATAAAAGGAGCTTTTACTTCCCCTGATTACTCTTTACAGGATCTGTATAAAGCATTTATTTCAGGGCCACAATTTAGCTTAATTAAAAGCGAAGAGCTAAAATAAGAAATCATCCATACTATTTGAAAGTACCCGTTTATTTTATACAGGGTAAATATGATGAACAATCGAACTATGAGATGCACCAAATGGTAAGAAGTTCTATTACTTTAGAGCACTCTGCTCCAAATACACTGGATTTGATGCTTCAAATCATTAACAACACTTTTAAAAATATTTTTTAAGAGAAGTTCGTCTTCTCTCATCAATTTGTAGAAAGAAGGTTGACCCTCTTGCAAAATTTCACAACTAATAAGCTCACATTTGGGGTACTATGCTTCTTTTTACTCGTTTTTGTGGAGCTCACAATATTTAATAACGGTGGCGCCTTCTGTCTATTGATTGGGGTAGGACTTCTTTATTTAAGCTTCTCGAAAAAAAATCGTTTCTTTAAATGGACAGGAATTTTCTTTATCTCCATCGCACTCTTTACGATGTGGAGTTTACGCTTATTTATCGTCATCATTCTTTTATATATGCTCTATCAATACTTGCAAAGAGAAAATGAAGCCAAAGTTTTTGGTTTGGAGCTTTTTGAGAAGCTCCCTGCTACGAAAAATGAATTATTCGGTATATTGCCAGCACCAGTGGAAGCCTTTAAATGGCAAGATGTTCAATTACAGCGGCTTGCAGGCGACATTACGATTGACACAACACAAACAATTTTACCTACCGGCACAAGTATTATTACGATCCGACAAGGCATTGGTAAGGTACAAATTTATATCCCCTACGAAATTCCATTCCGCTTACACTATACGACATTGTTTGGTGAAATAAAATGCCTACATGTTGGGCCACAACGCCTACTGAATGAAAGTGTAAGTTTTTCAGATGGAAACCCTGAGGATGCAAAACGTACACTTGTCATACACGTTGCAACTTGGCTTGGGGACTTGGAGGTGCTACGTAAATGATTGCCTTTATCTCAAGAATTTTGACTTTACTTTTTATGTTGATGAGTGCTACATTCGGTCTCCTTGTCGCTGTTTGGGGCGAGCCAAACGAGAAAACATGGGAGCCATTATGGCAGCAGAATTATAATAATATTCCACTCGGTGGTTTTATTGTCGTCACTCTTTTCGCCATTAGTTTACTGATTGCCAGTTGGATCAGTATGACTGCCCGTGCAAGAGAGGCTCAGGCAACCCGCATCGTGAAACAATTAGTTGAACCCGACTTTGTATTACCTAAAAAACAGCCTTTACCAAAACCTTTGAAAAAGGCTTTAGTTCAAACAAGTGAGCTAATTGATACTCAACGAAAAAGCTTACAGCGTTTATCCAATGAACGTGCAGAAGCTAACGATAAAATTATTCAAGAGCGCATTATCGCTGAACGTCAACGCCTTGCTCGAGAGCTTCATGATTCTGTATCACAGCAATTATTCGCCGCTTCGATGTTACTGTCCGCATTAACCGAAACCGACGAAAATGCTACGAGCTTAAAGCAGGTCGAAAAAATTGTACAACAGGCACAGCTTGAAATGCGCGCATTATTATTACATTTACGCCCTGTAGCTCTGCATAATAAAACGCTAGCACAAGGTCTTGAGGAGCTCATTATTGAGCTGCAGCAGAAGGTATTTTTTCATATTGAATATGAGCTTGAGGAAATGTCGTTATCCAAAGCGGAGGAGGATCATTTATTCCGTATTGCACAGGAGGCGTTATCCAATACGCTTCGCCATGCCAAAGCGAGCGAAGTTGAATTACTGCTAGTTGCCCGCGATGATTTAGCCATTTTACGTATTCAGGACAATGGCCTCGGCTTTGATGTCGAAGCTGATAAATCTACTTCTTATGGACTGCAAAACATTGCCGAGCGTGCGGTAGAGATTGGCTGTACGTACAAAATTGTATCCGTACCTGGAGAAGGTACAATTGTAGAGGTTAAAATTCCACTACAAAAGGAGGTTGAAGTGAATGATTCAAGTGTTAATAGTGGATGACCACGAGATGGTGCGTATCGGTGTTTCTGCCTATTTGTCAGCTCAACCAGATATCACTGTTGTAGGTGAAGCTGAAAATGGTAAAGAGGCAGTGGAACGTGCTCTCGAGCTGCGTCCAGACATTATTTTAATGGACAATGTAATGCCAATCATGACAGGAGCTGAAGCGACAGCTGAAATTTTAACAGCATGGCCAGAGGCAAAAATTATGATGGTAACAAGTTTTTTAGATGATGATAAAGTCTACGCTGCATTAGAAGCCGGTGCAGTTAGCTATATTTTAAAAACGTCCAACGCGAAGCAAATTGCCGATGCCATTCGTAAAACAATGGGCGGCGAAACTGTTCTAGAGCCAGAAGTAACATCAAAAATGATGCATCGCATGCGCCACGGCAATAGTACCCCACTGTATGAGCAACTTACCGAGCGTGAAATGGAAGTATTATTGCTAATGGCTCAAGGTAAGGCCAATCAGGAAATTGCTGATGACTTATACATTGCATTAAAAACCGTAAAAACACATGTCAGCAATATTTTAGCAAAACTCGATGTCCAAGATCGAACACAAGCAGTTGTCTACGCTTTTCAAAACGGGCTTGCGAAGTAGTTTTTCTTAGGCGTTTGGTTTATTAGCGATTGTTTGTGCTGGGGCAATCAGCGATCTTCTCTCTTTTATCAGCGATGACAGAGCTGAAGCAGTGGGATTTTGTGTGTTAGCGGCGTTCCTTGCTTGGTTAGCGGCGGAATTTCGTGTTTTAGCGGCGTTCTTCCTTTGGTTAGCGGCGCAACTCACACTTTTAGCGACGAATTCCAACATAAGCTGGACAATTTGACAAAACTAAAGTCAGAGTTGAAAACTTTGTATAATATTTTTACACAATATTAAGGACTTGACTGATTTTTGCTTTTTTATCAGCGATTCTACCTGAGCTATCAGCGATCTTCGCTCTTTTATCAGCGATTCTACCCAGCTTATCAGCGATCTTCGCTCTTTTATCAGCGATTACAGTTGTTTTCCAAAAAATACGAAACTGCATTGATAGAAATACAGTTTCGTATTTTTTAACTCAAGCTATTAAAAAATTGTTGTAGCTCGTTTACGCTGTTCACTATGTATGTTGCTTGTGCTTCCGTCAATTCCTCAAGTGAGCCATAGCCATAAGTAACGCCGATCGAATCGATTTGATTTTCATGTGCCCCAACAATATCGTATTTACGATCTCCAATCATAATTAATTGATCGATATTCACTTCATTAAAATGTTCGCGTACATATGCAATAACTTCTCCTTTAGCTGACCGTGTGCCATCTAAATTGCTGCCTGCGACAAGGTCAAAAAAATGTTCAAGGTTAAAGTATTGTATAATTTGTTCTGCAAATACAGTTGGCTTAGAAGTGGCTATTGCCAACTGATAACCATCCTTCTGTAAATATTCTAATAAAGATGCTATGTTTTGATACAATTTATTCTCATACATGCCAGTTTGGATGAAACGTTCACGGTAATAAGCAATCGCTTGCTCAACTTCAACATCATCTAATCCATATATTTCTCGAAATGATACTTGCAGCGGCGGCCCAATAAACGTTTCAAGCTGATCAAGGTCAGCTTCTACTATACCCATTTTTCCTAAAGCATATTGAACACATTTTGTTATCCCTATTTTAGGATCAGAAATTGTACCGTCTAAATCAAATAACACTACGCTATACTTTTTCATTACTAGCCCTCCTTTTATTGTTAAAGAATGGATTGATACACGGTTGAACCAAAATCATGAATATCTTTAATGTAGTCAAACCCTGCAGGTGAGCCAAAGCTGTTAAATCCACGAACTGCCACAATATTTTCTTTAGGAATTACCAATAGAGCAACACTTGTGAAACCAAGTATTTGAAAGCTTCCTTGTGGTAATATTGGGCTTAACTCTGTAACCCCTTCTCTCTGTTGTGGCTGAACAAACCAGAAAAAGCCATTAGTTGGCAAGTTCTTTGGTTTAGCATTCGGGGATTGAATTGCCGTTAATAACTGTATGATTTCTTCAGGTATAATTTGTTTTCCATATAAACTTCCTTTATCAAGATGCACTTGTCCCCACTTAGCTAGCTCTCTTAATGTGCTATACATATTCATTTTACTACCATCACATACGTCGCTTTCATACCAAAAGGGGTTGTCATTATGTATTACTTCTATATGCTGTTCGTTTCTTTCACTAAACCAATTTGTTTCAGTAAAAGATAATGGCTGAAATACTTGCTCCTCTACAATTTCTGCAATAGTTTTCCAGTAGCTTTAAAAATGACTTTTGCAAGTAGTTCTACATTAATATCTCGGTATGCCCAGTTATAACCTGCTTTGAATTCCTTCATTACTTTTTCATTTTGGCGACGTAAACCGTGAGTATGGGTGAGTAGATGTTTGATACATCAACAAAAGCTATTTCATTGTCTAAATAATCACTTAGTTTATCATCTATTGAAGCAATATAGTTATGATAAATCGCATATGCTACAGCAAATCCTACATATGTTTTACGAACAGAAGCAAGATGAAAAAGAGTATGTGGTCCTACCCTTTTGGCGTCTTGTTGTTGTCCTTGCACACCAATATATTCTTCTAATAGTGTTTGACCATGCTTATTAATAATAACTCCGCCACCTGTACAATCTAATTGTGAGAAAGTTTTCTTTACTTGTGTGAATATAGCTTGTGAATTCATTTAAACACCTCTCAACAGTTCTAGTTCGATGCCTACACTTATCATTGTATACCAATTGGAAATTAATACTAGATGAGTTTCTTTATTTACGAAACCTTTTATTACCAAAAAACGTTATTATTTTTAAGGAGGGATTGTGTGGATACTCAATTTACTTATAAGCATTTTGTAAATGAAAATACGTTTTCACTTCTTGATCCGATTTTTGAAGCTACCCTACTTTTTGCTGTTTTGCTACTCATTATTGTCATTGTAAAAAAAGTATCTATTTGGTTTTGTTTACTTTTTGCAAGCCTCTCAGCAATTGTCACAGGTCAGCTTCTTTGGTTTAGTGGCATTATAGCTGATGAGCTAAACATTGAAGGAAGTTCCAAAGGCTTTTACTGTTTTGTTATTATGCTACTAATTCATTGTGCGGCTATTTGGATTTCTTTAGTGAAATCTTCTAAACACGAAAAAATACCGCAGTACTCAGAGGAGATTTAACCTCCTGAGTATTGCGGTATTTTATTTAATTATAGCGCTTTAACCTTCGCTACAACATTTTCTACCGTGAATCCGTATTTTTCCATCACTATTTCACCCGGTGCAGAAGCGCCGAACTTGTCAATTGCAAGAACGTCCCCTTCAAAACCAGTGTATTTATGCCAGCCGAATGATGAGCCCATTTCGATTGCAAGACGTTTTGTTACAGCTTTTGGAAGAATAGATTCTTTGTAAGCTGCGTCTTGTTTTTCGAAGCGATCCATAGATGGCATTGAAACAACTGCCACATCTACACCATCAGCTTTTAATGCTTTTTGTGCTTCGATTGCTAGTGAAACCTCTGAGCCTGTTGCAATTAAAATGGCATCTGCCACTTCTTTTGTAGCAGGAGACACTGTATAAGCACCTTTAGTAACACCTTCACGTACTGTATCAATAGATGCGTCAAGAACAGGTAAATTTTGACGAGACAATACTAAAACAGTTGGTGTTTTTTCAGATGCTACTGCTAGCTCCCATGCAACGGCTGATTCATTTGCATCAGCTGGACGGACAACAGATAAATTCGGCATTGCACGTAAAGATGCAAGGTGTTCGATTGGTTCATGCGTTGGACCATCTTCCCCTACAGCAATTGAGTCATGTGTAAATACATAAGTAACAGGAAGACCCATTAATGCAGAAAGTCGTACAGCTGGACGAACATAATCAGAGAATACGAAGAATGTACCACCAAATACGTTAAGACCACCGTGAAGTGCCATACCGTTCATAGCAGCACCCATCGCAAACTCACGTACACCGAACCAAATATTACGGCCAGCATAATCGTCTGCAGAGAAATCGCCAGCGTCTTTCATCGTCGTTTTATTTGAGCCAGCAAGGTCAGCTGAACCACCGAAGAATGATGGCGTTTTCTTTGCAATTGCATTGATTGCATCTCCAGAAGAAGAACGAGTAGCTACTGATTTACCTACTTCATAAACTGGTAATTCTGAAGCAAAATCCTCTGGTAATTGACCATTCATTGCCTTTTCAAATTGCGCTGCTAATTCTGGGAACTCTTGCTTATATGCTTCAAACTTAGCATTCCAAGCTTCCTCAGGCTGTGCCCCTTGAACATTAGCTGCTGCTGCAAATGTATCATATACTTCAGCAGGAATTTGGAATGGCTCGTGTGCCCATTCATAAGATGCTTTCGTTAAAACAACTTCATCTTGACCAAGTGGTGCACCGTGAGAAGCAGCTTTACCAGATTTGTTTGGTGAACCAAAACCGATAACAGTTTTCACTTCAATAAGTGTTGGCTTGCCAGTTGATTTTTTAGCTTCTTCGATTGCTGCGTTAATTGCTTCAACATCTGTACCATCTGCAACTTTTAAATAGTTCCAGCCATAAGATTCGAAACGTTTTTGAACATTTTCTGAGAATGATTTTTCTAAATCACCATCTAAAGAAATATCGTTTGAATCGTATAAAACGATTAACTTTTCAAGTTTTAAGTGACCTGCTAAAGAGATAGCTTCAGCCGCTACACCTTCCATTAAATCGCCATCGCCACAAAGTGCAAATGTATAGTGATCAACGATGTCATGTCCTGGTTTATTGTAAGTAGCTGCTAAATGGCGTTCAGCCATTGCCATACCAACTGTCATAGCAATACCTTGACCTAGAGGACCTGTTGTTGCCTCTACCCCAACAGTATGACCATATTCAGGATGTCCTGGAGTTAATGAATCCCATTGACGGAAGTTTTGAATTTCTTCCATTGGTAAGCCGTAGCCACCTAGATGAAGTAGACTATATAAAAGCATAGAGCCATGACCTGCTGAAAGTACAAAACGGTCACGGTTAAACCATTTTGGGTTAGCCGGATTATGGTGAAGTTGTTTTGTCCAAAGCGTATAAGCCATTGGCGCAGCCCCCATCGGTAAACCTGGGTGACCTGAGTTTGCTTTTTCAATTGCATCAATTGACAAAGTTCGGATAGCATTAATCGCTAGTTGATCCGCATGTTGAGTCATTATTTTGTGACATCCTTTCTCGTCCTATATATTGTTCTTATACAGTTTAGTCAACATTGCTTCAGAAAACAATGGTTTTGTTATACTATTAAAGATTTATAACATACTTTATCTTTATTCAGCGAAAAATCCCCCACACAATAGTGCCAACAGAATAAAGATAATACCTCCGGCGGGATGTCACGGATAAGGATTTAGCCTAAAACCTTCACATCCTATGAAAAAGGCTAACTGACCTGCATCGCGCAAGCCTAGGCTCCTTTTCAAAATCCGGACACAATTAACGCTGAGGCGTTATTGACTTAAATGTGTCATATTAATTGAGAAATTTATTCTTTTTCGCTTGTTTAACTTTTTCTGGTGTTACATCATTTCCTTCAGCATCTACTACTTTTACGTTTTCAATTGTATCTCGCATCGTTGATCTAAATGTATCTAGATATTCTTTACGAAGCGCTGATCGTTCCTTAGCTTCTGCCTCTGTTAATGTACCACTTTTAGCCTTAGCAGAAAGTTCATTGATTCGGTTAATTTTTTCTTTTGATAACATAATTACACACCTTTCAATACATATCTTAATGAATATGGTATGTAAAGTATAGCATGTATCCCCCTGAAATGCAGTTATACCAACCTTTCAAGTATCACTTTATTCTTGAATTTAGTATAAAGGAATTTCTAGCAACTTCACTCAGCTTGCAGGTTAAGGACAATTAGCAAATATAATTTGTTCTTTATTTACTAGCCCATTTTCCAGAAACAGCAGATAACATTAGCCATGGTTCAATAAACATATTAATTAAAATATGAGCTACTATTGGTGCAAAGGTACTTCGTCCAGCTACAATATAAAGCGTTGCGAGAAGACTCCCTAATATTGTGGTACTTATAATAGCAGGTAATGCAAATTTCCAATCCCCTTTTAAAAGTACCCACAAACCGTGAGCAATTCCAAAGAGTATCCCTGAAATTAATATTTGTGCTACGTCTGAAAATGCAATTGTTAATAGGTATTCCATAAGTATATGTCTGAAAACAACTTCTTCTACTATTCCTGTCACAACGGCAGCCCATATTCCAATTACTTTAAGCCAAGAAATAGTAAATAAATGAGCTCTTACAAAAGGTATTGCACTGAGTGTGTATGTAACGTATCCCGTTATGATAAATAGTGTAAAAGTCCAAATAAATATATTCGAAAATACATCCGTCCTAAATCCAATTCCATTTTCAATAAAACCTTCAGGATTATTATAAAACCAAAAAATTATACTAGCTGTTAGCATAGTTGCAATACTTACTAATATCCAACCAGTTTTAGTTCTTTCACTTGAAGTAGTTATTTCATTCATATTAGCCCTAACCTCCTAATAATGAATTCTCAAATAGTCAATTACTCGAAAAATTCATATCCCTATATTGTTTAGATCTCTATTTCATTTGCAGTATATTAAAAGCTTTTAATTTGCCTGAACTCAATATAACGAACGAAATGTACCCCAACAATACGTTCGGAGTAACATGTTGTTATGATTGTGTAAGATGCCTTTTTCGAATAATAACCTGCATTTTCCAAAACGCTGAATATGCTATAATTTTCTTGAGAGGTGATAAAGCTGAAAATAGAGGTGAAAATAGATTCAGAGTATAAAGAGCCACATGTAACAATTTGTACAGCAAAACTTACTCCTACGATACAAGCTGCTATTTCTTTATTACAAAAAGAGAAAGAAGAACAAATTTTAACAGGGCTAGCAAATAATAAAACATATATCATTGATCCAAATTCAATTATTGTTATTCGAACTGAAGGAAGAGAATTAGCTTTATATAATGAAGATAATAATCGTCTCATATTGAATAAACCTTTATATGAATTAGAGAAGCGACTAGGGAATAATTTTATACGGATTTCTAAATCTGCAATTATAAATCTAACAAAAGTTAAAAATATCGAAGCTTCATTTAACGGAACAATGGAAATTGAGCTAGTTTTAGGAATTAAAGAAGTAATTACTCGTAATTATCGAAAGCAATTTAAAAAGCGTTTGGGGGTTTAAGTTAGGTGCATTTTTTTAAAAATGTAGCGTTTGGTGTAAGTATGGGCTGTACAGTTTTTGTTTTTATTAATCTTTTCGGTTCATGGATTTTTGGAGATATTTTTTTCGAAGCTATTACGGCTGGCTTTATACAACAATCCCTTGGTTCAATTATTGTAGGACTCGCTTGTGTATTACCATCGTACATTTATCAAGTAGAACGTTTAACATTTTTACTACAAACAGCTATCCATTTTGCAATTTCTTTAGGTACTTTTATTGTTGTTGCGCTATTTTTAAATTGGCTTCCCACATCATCTATAGGAATAACTTTGTTAATGCTATTCTTTAGTGTTTTGCTATTTACTCTAATTTGGGTGTTATTTTATTTATATAACAAATCAGAAGTAAAAAAAATGAATAAAAAGATTGATGAGCTGATAAATAAATAGAAAATAAAACTAATGTGAAATGAGGAAAAATGAAATGTTTATCAAAACAAACAGACTTTTAATAAGAGAATTTGAGATTCAAGATTGGCAAGCTGTCTATGAATATACTTCGAATCCAAATGTAATGAAGTATATTCCTGAGGGAGTTTTTAATGAGGAAGAAGCTAAAAAGTTCGTATTAGAAAATAGCGGTGAACAGGCAAAATACTTCCCTGTTATTTTAAAAAGCGACAATATTGTCATTGGTCATATTGTTTTTCATCAATATTTTGGTGACCATACATATGAAATTGGCTGGGTATTGAATCCGAACTATTACAATAATGGCTACGCCTCTGAAGCAGCAAAAGCTGTGCTGAATTACGGATTTAAAGAAATGCAACTTCATAGAATTATTGCTACATGCCAACCAGAAAATATCCCATCCTATCGAGTGATGGAGAAAATCGGCATGAGACGCGAAGGTTATTTTAAAAAATGCATACCAAATGGAGATGAGTGGTGGGATGAATATTACTATGCGGTCTTAAAAGAAGAGTGGGCATAAGATGCTTTTAGGGATTATCGATTTCTAGAGGAGAAATTTAGATGAAAAAGACCGCAGTATTATTGTATCCCCAATTTAGTGAATATGAATTGAGTGTAGCATTATCTATATTAATGCAAGGAAATAAACCCGTCATAACTGTTGGATTAAACAGCGAAAAAATTAAAGGGGAATCTGGGTTATCCTGTATGGCAGATACACAAATAAGTGATATTAATCTTGACGAAATCGATAGCTTGATATTACCAGGGTGTATGGATATAGCTTTATTAATACACGAGCAAAAATTAATAGATTTTATTAGTCATGTAAATGCCAAAGGAGCTATCATTGCAAGTATTTCTAGCACGCCATCTCTTTTAGAACAAAAAATATACTGTAGGATTATCTCCAGAAGGTATGGATAAGCTGGGCTTCTTTGATCTTAGTCATCTCTCTGAAGACTTAGTTGTACAAGACGGCAACATCATAACTGCAAGAGGCAAAGGTTTTATACAATTTGGCATTACTGTGGGTAAAGCCCTGCAGCTCTCTTTTGATGAAAATTGGTACAGGGCATAACAAAAAAATCGCTAAAGAGAGGTAGAAATCACTACTTCTCTTATTTTTTTACTATTCATTCTATTTATTGATCGGGTCTAGCCGTCACTTTGGAACTTAACCTTTAAAAATTAAAAAATCAGCGGGACGATAAAAACCCCACTGATTAATACGTTACTTTATTTTGCCCGCTTCCCTCTTGATGTTCCCGATATCTCCTATGGACTGTAGCTTTGCTTACTTCAAAGCCTAAACCTCTAAGCGTCATGGCGATTTCCTCAAAGGTGAAGCCTCGATTACGTAGGTTGACAATTTCGTCTATAGGAACATCCTTACGTTCTTGACCATTTGGATTTCCACGGTTAGATAAATTGTTTTCAGGGCGATAGCCATTTTCAACGGCACGACGCATGCCACGCCGTATTTTAGCATTATGGATTCTACGCTGGTACTCCTCTACGATTGCTAAAATTTCTAAGAGCATCGTATCCATTTCATTTAATTGTATAGGTCCCTCGTCTCGCATAGAAAAAACATTAGTTTCAGTTTTCTGCAATAAATGTAATACTGCCATTCGAGCATTTCCACGTCCTAAGCGTGTTTCATCCTGTACAAATAATGCTTCTATTTCTTTTTCTTTAATGAAATCAAGCATTTCTAGTAAACCTTCACGTTCCACATCATAACCACTATGCTTGTCCTTAAAAACATGCTTAACTTCGTAGCCCTGTTCTTTAGCATAGCGCATCAACTCCTCCTGCTGACGCTCTAACGAGGAACTTTGTGTCTCTTTTTCTGTACTCACACGGCAATAGACAATGGCCGATTGTTGATTCATTTTCATTTGTCGTTTCTCGCAATTTCAATTGAATTTATAGGGGATGGGTCACCCACTACTGGAATCACTAGGGATTTACCTGCAATAATTTGTGCGTTCGATAATTCATTTTCTGTTTTCACAAGCTTAATCCATTCATCCGTTTTCATTTTACCACGGTATTGATCGGCTAACGACCATAAGCTATCACCATGTGCGATTTCAATTTCTGTGTACGTTACATCGCCTGGGTCTGTTATAAAAAGGTATGCCGCAAAAAGCAAACAAGCTCCTAATAAAGTTGTAATATGTGGATTTTTCTTTAACCAGTTCATGTTTAAAACCCCTTTTCCAGAATGTTTGTTCGGAATATATGTTCTCATATTAATACGAACAAACGTTTTTGTCAAACACTTTTCGAACCTATGTTTGCTTAAGTGTTCGCATTCTGTTATACTACTAATTAGTAAAATGATTAAAAAAAGAGGTGAGCAATTATGAAAAAAGTTTCGAAAAGACAAGAGGCCATATTAGAGTTCATTAAAGAAGAAGTACGAGCAAAGGGGTATCCACCATCTGTACGTGAGATTGGGGAGGCAGTTGGACTTGCTTCAAGCTCAACAGTTCATGGGCATTTAGCTCGTTTAGAACAAAAAGGCTTGATTCGACGCGATCCAACTAAACCACGTGCTATTGAAATTTTAGAGCCAGAGGATTCTATCCAAAAGCAACATGTTATTCATGTCCCATTAGTTGGGAAGGTTACTGCAGGTTCTCCAATAACTGCTGTTGAAAATATCGATGAATATTTCCCACTCCCAGATATTTATGGTACAAGTGAAGATCAATTATTTATGCTTGAAATTATGGGTGAATCAATGATTGAAGCTGGCATTTTAGACGGAGATTTAGTTATTGTTAAACAAAAAGCAACAGCTGATAATGGTGATATTGTCGTAGCAATGACTGAAGAGAATGAAGCAACTGTAAAGCGTTTCTTTAAGGAAAAAAGTCATTTTCGTTTACAGCCTGAAAACTCAACAATGGAGCCAATTATCGTAGATCAAGTTTCTATTTTAGGGCATGTTGTAGGTCTATATCGTCGTGTACATTAAAAGTATCTCAATATTAAAGTATAAAAGGAGGTTATTATGTTCACAAATGGGCATATACCTCTTTTTCTTATCTTTTAAGTGTTATTTTAATCACCTAAAAAAGAACCCACTTGAAAATGGATTCCTTATACCTAGCAATGTATTCATGTTCATCACCAAGGATATCTTAGTAAAGTTTATGCCTCTACCTTAAATTTCAAACTTGCCTTTACAAATGCAGCAAATAGTTTCTTTGATACTTCATCTCCTGCAATAGCTAACTCTTCAGGATGCCATTGAACTGCTAAACAAAATGGTAAATCATCATGCACTACCGCTTCAACGATACCATCACTTGATTTTGCTACCACTTTCAACTTTTCTGCTACTACATTTATTGCCTGATGATGAAATGAATTCACAGCAATTTTTTCTTCCTCAATAATCGCTTCTAATAATGTATCAGGTGATAGGTTAACATAATGTGTTGTAACACCCCTTGCTGCTTGTTGCACATGCTTTATTAATTTTTTACTATGATACTCACTTTCAATATCCTGATAGACTGTGCCTCCAAATGCAACATTTAGTATTTGAAGCCCTCGACAAATTCCGAGAATCGGCATTTTCCGAATAGAGGCTGCATGAATTAAAGCAAGCTCCACTGCATCTCGTTCAGGATGAACCTTCCCTAATTTTGGTGTAGGTTCTGCGTCAAAGAGGAATGGATGTACATCATAGCCACCCGATAGTAATAATCCGTCCGTTAACGATAAAATTTGTGCTACATCCTCTTCAACGCCAATTGGAATTATTAGTGGAACTCCCCCTGCTTCCATTATACTTTTGCTATAAGCAGCATTTAATCTTGAGGACAAATCATCCTCCGCAAAAGCCGTTATTCCGATAATTGGTTTCATCCTATCCCCTCCATGATCTTTAGCTTGCATTCACTGCCTGTGAAAGAATCCGTCAATGATTACTTACCAAAACCCAAGATACCAATTCATCAACGCATCCCCATAGAAATAGATGATAATAGCTGCGAGAGCAATAGAAGGTCCGAATGGTATAGGCGTTTTCCTTCCCTGTCCACGTATCTTCAATACAATGATGCCAACAATCATGCCAATTACTGCCGCTACAAAAAGCGTCAAAATAGTATGTATTGTCCCGAGTACGAGACCAAGTAAAAAGAATAATTTAATATCGCCACCACCCATTCCACCTCTTGATAGAACAGCTATACAATATAATATGCCAAAACCTACGACAGCACCAACTATACTATCCCACCAAGGAGACAATGGAGAGATCACGCGTCCAAAAACTAGCAATGGTAAAAAGAATAATAGCACCTTATCGGGAATAAGCATATACGCAAAATCCGATACAACAATAATGACTACTAATGAAATTAATAATAGCGCCACAAAAAATTCTGCACTAAAGCCTAATTGCCAATAAGCAAAAGCAAATAATAGGCCTGTAATAAGTTCCATCAGTGGATAAATCCAAGAAATTTTTTGCCCACAGCTACGGCATTTTCCACCTAAAAATAAATAAGACAAAACAGGCACCAAATCAAGCGCCGTCAACTGTCTCTTACAAGAAGTGCAATGCGAGGGTGGGCGCACAATGGACTCCTTCATAGGCACACGTAAGCCAACTACATTAAAAAATGAGCCAAGAACGAGCCCAAATAGTAAAACTGTAATGGTATAAGCGATTTCCATTTTTATGTCCTCCTATACTAATAGACGCCCATACACTTAAGTATGCGCGCCATCTAGATTATTGTTGTCCTTCATAATAGAACGTCGTTACTTGTATAGTTGCTTTTAAGGTTGTATCAGCGTCTTCCTTGAATTTCGCTTCTTCACCAGTTAATGTGAAATCGATCGCATCAATTTTCATCACACGATCAATTTTTTCAATTTCTTTTATAAACTCAACCATTGCTTTATTATCCAATGCGACAACTTCAATATCAAATGTTACGAGTTTTAATTCCTTCGGTAAGGAGTCTTTATTGAGAGTAGCAGTTGGTATTTTATCTTTCACTTCAGGTGTTTCATCATTCTTAGCAACAGCTTGTTCATCCGCTTCAGTTGCAGATTGCTGTGTATCAGCCTGTTCCTCAGAATTTGTCGAGTTAGGATCTGTAATAGCTGACTCCATTACGAGCGAATCATAATTATTAAAGTCCATAGCTTCTACCCGCGTGCCCGTCACCACTTCAATCTCTTCAATATTTCGAATTACTTCGTCAATCGCTCGAGTTTGAGGTACTTTTTTACGTAATGTTAAGTTACTTGTACGATTAGATTTACCGTTCTTTTCAATTAAAGCAATCTGCTCCTGAATTGTAGAAATTTCTTGTTGAACGGTGTTAATGGAGCTTTCTTTCGCATCCACTTCTTCTAATTTAGGTGTTACTATATAGTAATAAAGCGCAAATAAAATGGCTGCAATTAAAGCTGTTAAGATAAGAATCGTTGAATTTTTACTACTTGTCATGATTCTCTACCTCCAGCGAGAAATTTAAAATCAATTCCTAATGTAATAGTTGCCGAATAACGTGGTACTTCCTTAAACTTGCTCTTAGCACTTTTTTCCTCTTGGTTCCCAATAGCAACATCAAAATTAGAAATAGTATCAACCTGTATATCATTGAAATAGGGGCTTGCAGTTAGCTTTTCTAAATAAGATGATATAGCTGACATCGTTTCAAAATCAGCCGTAACTTCTACATTTTTTTCACCAAATACATAGTTCCTTAAATACGTTTGCTCTGGTAATAATACTTGCGTTTCATCCATTAAAGGTGTCACAGGATAGGATACTTTTTCCACAAATTGTACGGATTGCTCCAATGAGCCTTTATTCGCATTTTGCTTACTATCTAACTCTATTTGAAGTTGTTCGCGTTGCGATGAAAGCTCCACTTCCTGCGCATTTAATGTTGTAAGATCACTTTTTGCTTGGAAAAACAGGAAAATCATATATCCTACTATCATACCAATAAGAATAATAAATACTACATATATTAAAGTAGGCGTTGAATGCTTCTTTTCCAAATTCGGCAAGAGGTTAATGTCTGGTACCATTTAGTTAACCTCCTTTAATGCAAGTCCTAATAAGCTTGCAAATTGCTCTGAAAATTGAGGGAAGGATTTTTGAATGATTGAATCATTTAACATAATAATTGGTATTGAAAAATTATTTTCTAAAAACTCTTTAACGGTTGAAAGTAGTGGATTATCTCCTAAAATGATCATCTCATCTACACTTTTCTCACCTTTATGTAAGGAAAACTTAAAAAAATTCATAATACGATCGATTTCAAGCATTTGATCGGTAAGAATCATACGATATTCATCTTCAACTTCTGAATGATACGAAAAACGATACTCTTCAATTTCTTCAGGCTTCCATTTCGATAAATCTGTATCAAATGATTGGTATCGTAAAAACTCCAGTTGACCGAATGAAAAAATACTTATCGATAATTCATTGATTGACCAATCCGCTATTAAATAAGTTCGATCGTCCTTTATTAACTGCAAATACTCTAACAGACGAATATTACACAATGCTCGAATATCTGCTGCTTGTGGATCTAATGTAGCATCGAGTAAAAGTCCAATCATTTTCGTCACTTCTTCTGAAGGTGCTGCAAATAGCATGGCCTGTCCATCATTAGGATTTGGGTCATACACATCGATAAGAGGATCTTGAAACGGAAGATGAATGGACTGACCAAGCTCCATTTCCACATAACCTTTTAATTCATTCCACTCTATATCATCAGGATGCTCAAAGCTCTTTAACAAAACGGAAGTATCCGGTACAAAAATACGTGCATTTTGCTTTTTGCCAGCCCATTTTGCCACATCATTTTTCATGACATCAAACAATTCCATTTCATCCTGAATAACAGATCCTTCAATAATTCCTTGTGCTAATGGCATTTCATAGCCTTTCCATTGCGACGGATCAGCACCTTTTGCCACAATCGCACGCAATATATAATCCTTTATTTCAATCGACACATGCGATTTTTTCTTCTTTGTAAACATGTGAAAAGATGCCTCCTTTAATTAAATTAATCGTTCTTTTCTGAGTCTGATACCATTTTGACAGCATCAGACTCAGTTAGAGGATTAATTATTTTATTTATTATTTATCAATTTTCACTTTGTCGTTCCCTTCTTTAGAATCCGGTTCTATATCTTTTATATTTGCACCACTAAATTCTATAGTGACATTTCCTCTCTTTACTTTACCACTGAATTCTAGAGCGGACGATGCGTTATCCCCTTTTCCTCCTGGTTTAGCAACAGACCATCCTTTTTCTGCACCACCCGCAGTATCATAATAATCTTTCATCTTTTCACCAAAAACCTCAGTTCCACCATCTGTATAATACAAATGCGCCGAATTAATTAAGTTGACTGCATCAGCTTTTGCGCCTTTAATTCTACTATTATCAATAATGTTGCCAATTGCAGGAATAGCGATTACCGCTATAATGGCTAGGATAACAACTACAGCTAGTACCTCGATTAGCGTTAAACCTTTTTGATTTTTTAATAGTTTTTTGTTTAAGAGTTTTTTGAACATCGGTGTTCCTCCTTATAAATTGTTATGATTAGTCCGAAAATATGTACACCTACTACAACAACTGCTGCTGTCTTTTCTATACCACCCCCTTTAAAGTTCGTCCGCTTACATATTTTCGTATAATGCGAACATTGGTAGGAAAATTGCCGCGACAATCACACCTACAACCGCTGCTAAAATTAATATCATCAATGGTTCTACGAGCGATTTTAATGTATCGACGGAGCGATCTACCTCATCCTCATAGAAATCGGCTATCTTCTCGAGCATATAATCAAGAGAACCTGTTTTTTCTCCGATAGATGTCATTTGAGTTACTAAAGGAGGGAACAGCCAACTTTTTTCTAATGGCTCTGATAAGGTACCGCCTTTTTCTAGATTATCTCTTGCCTCCAGTACAACCTGTCCTACTACTGGATTCCCTACAACCTTTTCGACAATTGTCAGTGCCTGTAGAATTGGCACCGAACTACTGAACAATGAAGATAAAGTTCTAGTCATACGGGCAATTACATTTTTTTGCATTAAAATACCAAATACAGGAATTCTCAATAATGCATAATTCACATGATAATGAAATTGCTTATTATTTTTATAGAAAAATCTAAATAGCAGAATCGATAATAAGAAAATGCCAATCGCAAAATACCAGTATGCTATTAACCAATCCGAAATACTGACAACAACGACAGTTAAGATCGGCATTTCTATGTCCATTTCTTCAAAAGTAGCCATAAACGTTGGCACGATAAATACCATTAAAAATAAACCTACAGCGATTGTCAGTACCGATAAAATAGCCGGATATGCCAATGCCGATTGTACTTTCTTCTTAATTTTAAATTGTTTTTCCAGTGTCCCTGCTAAACGCTCTAAAGTCTCATCGATATTCCCTGTTGCCTCACCTGAGCGCATCATATTCACAAACATGACAGGAAAAACCTTTGGGTGTTTGGCCGCTGCGTCTGAAAACGCTGTCCCCCCGCGTATATCCTCTTCCACTTGTTCTAATGCTTTTTTCAAGGCTTTACTTTTCGTTTGACCACTTAAAATATGTGTTGCCTCCACAATTGAAACGCCAGCACGGATTAGTGTTGCATATTGACGACAGTAAATGACGAAATCCTGGTGCTTCACTTTACCGCCAATGTTTAAGTCTTTGTGCAAAATGCTTTTAGACTCTTCCAGCTCACGAGCATTAATACCTTGTGCTCGTAATTTTTCTAGTGCTACTTTTTTGTTAGTCGCGTCAATAATTCCTTTTTTGTGTGCACCTGTTTTTGTGCGTCCACTATATCGAAAAACGGTCAATTATAATCCCCCGCATTCATATATGGCCTTGCTTCTTCCAAAGAAATTTTCCCCATTGCTATTAGCTGCTGCATAGAAGATTCCAAAGTATGCATGCCTAAAGCTTTACTCGTCTGCATAACAGTAGGAATTTGGTGAACTTTTTCATTTCGAATTAAATTTGAAATAGATGGTGCTTGTACTAATATTTCAGTTGCAGCAATACGTCCCTTAGCGTCCTTACGTACAAATAAACGCTGTGAAACAATGCCCACTAAAACATTGGCTAGTTGTACACGAATTTGTCCTTGCTGATGTGGTGGAAAAACATCTATAATTCGATCAATCGTAGTCGGAGCACTACTTGTATGTAATGTCGCCATCACTAAATGGCCCGTTTCTGCCGCTGTAATAGCTGTTGAAATCGTTTCGTAGTCTCGCATCTCGCCTACTAAAATAATGTCAGGGTCCTGACGAAGCGCAGCACGCAAACCATTGGCAAAGCTCTGCGTATCGACGCCTACTTCACGTTGATTAATAATGGATTTTTTGTGTGTATGTAAATATTCAATCGGGTCTTCAAGCGTGATAATATGCTTTGACTTTGTTTCATTAATATGATCAATCATTGCCGCAAGTGTTGTAGATTTTCCCGAACCGGTTGGCCCAGTTACTAAAATAAGTCCCTGTGGTTTTTCTGCTAATTGATATAGTACCTGCGGCATATTTAACGATTCAATGGAAGGAATTTTCGCTTCAATTAAACGGGCTGCTATTGTCACATCATTGCGTTGATGATACGCATTTACACGAAAACGACATTTCCCGGGCAATGAATAGTTAAAATCAGTTTCCCCTTTATCATGAAATTCTTGTAATTTATGTTCTGGTAAAATAGCTTTCACCATTGTCTGTAATTCTTCAGAAGTTAGTAGTTCACTCCCATACTGTTCTAGCTGCCCATGGATACGATAAACCGGCGGAATCCCTTTTGTTAAATGGAGGTCAGACGCTTTTTCTTCAAATGCGCGTGTTAATAGCTCATCAATATTTCTAGATGTTGTCATGAACATTCACCTCCTAATCTACATTTGCTACACGCAATACTTCTGAGGTAGTTGTTTGTCCTTCTACTACTTTTAACAACCCATCTACTAGTAATGTGTAATAGCCTTCTTGTTTCATATAATCGCGGATCACACTATCGCTACTTCGACTTAAAATCATTTCTTTAATATTGCGGTCGATTGGTAAAATTTCATGAATAGCCATCCGTCCACGATACCCGGTTTGATTACACGAAGGGCAGCCTCTTCCGCGTCTACCATGTGTGAAACCTTCAATGCCGTTTTTACGCATTATTTCTAATTCATGGTTCGTAAAAGTATAGTCCTCTCCACAATCACGACAAATTCGTCGTACTAAACGTTGTGCCATAATTCCTACAAGTGAGGAGGATAATAAAAACGGCTCTACCCCCATATCTTGTAGTCGAGAAATCGATTCCACTGCACTATTTGTATGTAAAGTACTTAACACTAAATGCCCTGTTAACGAGGCACGTACTGCTATTTGCGCCGTTTCAAAATCCCTAACTTCTCCTATCATTACAATATCTGGGTCTTGGCGCAAAATTGAACGTAATCCAGTGGCAAAAGTTAAACCGACTTCTTCTTTCACTTGAATTTGGTTTATGCCATCGAGCTGATATTCAACCGGATCCTCAACTGTAATAATATTGACACCCTCTTCATTCAAGTTAGTTAAGGCAGCATATAATGTTGATGATTTCCCTGATCCCGTAGGACCGGTAATGAGCAGAATGCCATTCGGATTGGCAATCATGTTTCGGAAAAGGGCCTCGTTTTGCGCTGTAAAACCAAGCTTGTCAATAGAATTGGCAACACTGCTTAAGTCTAAAATCCGCATTACTACTTTTTCTCCATAAACTGTTGGCAATGTCGAAAGTCGAATATCTACTGGCCTAAAATTAACATTCGTTTTAATACGTCCATCTTGAGGAATTCGATTTTCGGTAATATTTAAATTCCCCATAATTTTAATACGTGCTAATACTATATTTTGCATATGTTTTGGTAACGAACGCTCTGTTCTTAAAACCCCATCCACTCGATAACGAACCCTTAACTCCGTCTCCTGTGGGTCAAAGTGGATATCGCTTGCTCGTTGGGCAACTCCGTTAGCAATAATTTGATTAACTAGCCGAACAATCGGAGAATCCTCTCGTTCAATTTCTTCCTGTGTTTCAGCAACTGTCGCGCCAATGTCGAGCAATGCGGCTTCCATAGACTCTTGTAAATCATAGTATTTCGTTAGTGTTCGATATAAATCATCCTTAGCTGCAATACTTGTTTCGATTTGGCAGCCCGTCGCCATACGTACTTCTTCAATTGCAAAATAATCCATCGGGTCAGCCATCGCGATAAACAGTTTATTTTTTTCGCGACGAATCGGAATAATATTTGTTCGTTTAGCGAGTTCGGCTGGAACAAGCTGCAGTAAATCCGGGCTAATTGAATATTGGTTCAAATGAATGTGTGGGATTCCTAGCTGAAACTCAAGTACTTCGATTAACTGTTGCTCAGTTAGAATATTTTCTTTTATAAGAAAATCGCCCAATTTCTCTTCTTTTGTTTTGTTTGTAAGAGCAAATTCTAATTGCACATTTGTAATAACACCAGATTCGACAAGTAAATCACCTAAGCGCTTTCGTCCAGTTTTTACGACCATTCGCGTTTGCTCCTCTCTTTACGGGCTGGTTTGTATAAAATTCCCACCTTTATCGTAGTAGCCGTATACAATTTCAGGGTCATTCGGGTCTGTTGAAGTGTTCGTATTTGCAGATGTATCTTTATTCGTTTTTGCAGTGTTATTACCGGATTTTTTATTTTCAGATTGTGTATCCGGTAATCCATCTCCATCTAAATCCATTTGTAAGTCAGGATCATTGGAATTTACCTTATCCGTTCCACTACTATTTTCAGAAGCAACAGGTTGTCTTGAAGATTTCACAATAATTTTATTAACTGGTGGATAATAGTCACGACTAACAAGTTCCTCTGCAGTGCTACCATTTTCTGAAATCGAGCGATACACTTCGACCCGTACGCCTTCTTGACCTTTTTGAATAACTTCTTCTCTACCTATTGGTAAATCTTTTGAATAACGAGTAATGACTCGAGGCTGAATAATCTTATCTTTACTAACACGAACTGAAATTTCTTTTTCTTTCTTTTGAGCTAGTAATTCCACTTTTAAAGAATCACCTTCTATTGTGAGTTTTAATTTATTCGGTTGATCCGTACGGTTTATAAATTGCAAATCTTTCTCTAACGCTTGATTTACCTTCGCATCCAAACCTTGTTGTAAATAATTTGGCTTCTGTCCTTGAGAATGTCTTTCTAAAATCTCATAGTCGGTTTGAAGAGCAACATGATACAGCATAGAGGCGACGAAATTAATCGCTTCACTATCTGATTCTTCATATTGTTCTTCTATCATCGTTAAAAGAGAAAACGGTTCATTCGGTAAAACAATAGCATCATTTAAAGTATTCGCTAATTTATCCACACCCATTGCATTTGCAGGGATTTCCTCAATTGATAAAGCTAAACGCTCCGCTTCTATTAAAGTAGTATCTGCAACTGTTGCAGCGACTTCGTGACTTTTTAAATTGGAAGCTTCGGTAATAATCGTATGTAATGTCTTTTCAACTTCCCATACACCAGTAGCCTCAAGCTGCTTCTTCACTTGCTCGTCAACTACCACATGTAAGGGTATATGTACTACTTGTCTTTGCTTCCAGAAAGCAAGCCAAGACTTGTCAGTTAAACTATGATATTCAGCTATCGTACGCTCTACATCAAATACAAACAATTTAGGGTCGAGTGAAATCGTAACATTAGCCCCTTCCACATCGATAGGAGCCTCTTGCCAATTATTTATGGCCTCTCGTAAAGCATTTTCAATAGCATCATCTTCTAAATCTTTAACTGATATGCCACCGATAGTAGATTCATCGCCTTTAGCTAATGCTCTATCCATCATTAAATTCGGTACCCAGACTGTTAATAAAATGATTAGAACAGCTACTATTGAGCCTAGCTTCAAATGTAATTTCATAGCCTTACCGCCTTTACAAATATATCCAAAAATAAAATGTCTAATTACTCATGTGTCTCCGTTACTTTTTATTCATATTTTTACCATACAACATACTAGATACTATTTAATGAGTCTTTTTAACTAAAAATAGTTAAAATTTTATGAACTGAAGATTATTTGTATGTAATTAAAATCATTAATAACACATTGTCAATAAGGTAAACACCCTATATAATGAGGTTATATATACCTATATATTTTCGAACCAAACTTATTAATTCAACTTTTCTAGATAGAAAAAACTATTAGATCGGAGGTAAGTTTTTTTATGTTGATAAAATCACAGAGAGGATTTTCTTTAATCGAAGTAGTTGCATCGCTTGTATTAATATCCATTATTCTCTTATCCTTTGCCCAAATATTTATATCTACGAATAAAACAGCCACAGTAAATACCGAAAAATTAGTCACTGTAAATTTAGCCGATGCTGTATTAGCTAAATTAAAATCTGATTCACTTACCAAAATAGCTACACAAGACTTAAATGATTATTTTAACGATACCGGTGAACCAGACGCCAAAAAGAAAAACCCACCTCTCGAGATAGATTTAAATGGAAAAACATATGCAATTACATATACCCCTTATCAAAATACTAATAAATATGCAAATTCGGATTTCACAGAAAAAGATTTAAATCTAATAAAAGTAGTTGTAACAGTAACTTCTCAAAATGGAAAAACAAAAGGCTCGTCGGAAGGATATGTGTCAATTGAATAAATATATGAAAAATCAAAATGGTTTGACACTAATTGAATTACTCGCAACGATTGTTATTCTAGCAATCGTCTCCACCCTTATCTTTTCAATTCTTGTGAAAACTTTAGAAACTAATCAAAATATTCAACAAGAAACGATGCTTAGAGATGAAGCAGATCTAATCATAAGTAAATTTATTAAAACCCTCTATACAACAAACCAAAGTCATATTGTTAGGAATATTAGTAATCAATATATTGAAGTAACCAATGATCTGTCTAAATGTAAAAAAAACGATGATGGGAAATGGATTATTACTAACGAATGCGAAAAGACTCTTGAGCCGATAGGATTTAAAACTGAAGATAACACTACATATATCTATTTTAAAAAGGAGAAATACAAAGTTCAAAATAGCAATATCAAAATTTCTGAAAATTCTAAAATAAATGGAAACCCTATAGCCGAATCCATCTACACAATCAATTTAAAGCTTGAGATTATAAAAAAGCGTTCAGGTAATAACCAAACAAAAACTATGGAATTTAAAAATCAAATTCAACCTATTGTCAGCTCAAAATAGTTTTAATAAAGGAGATTGTCATATGAAAATTTTCCGGCAAAATGAAAATGGCTATTCATTGTTACTAACATTTGCAGTCATCATCATTTTCACTATACTCGGTTTGAGTCTTATCACTTTAACGTCAAGCGGTATTACAAAAAACAACACCCGAGAGGAGCTAGTACAAGCACAAGATTTATCAGATAAAGGGATCGACTATGCCGTTAAAGACATTCAAGCTATTCTAAAAAAAGAGATTAAAGATAAACCAATGGGAAAGACTGCATTTGAAACTTTCCTCAATAACACCTTAAATGCTTCAAAGCTAAGTTGCTCGCAAGGCATTAATATCCCTGCTGAGAAAACGAATCAAACAAACGTCTGCATCGAGAAAGTAGAACTAATGTCAAATGAAGAGAAGGATCGTTATAAACGCCTAGTAACATTTAAAAGTACTGGAAAAGTAAATAGTAAAGAGCACATTACATATGCACAGATTATCATCGGCACAGATGCAATTCCAGATCAATTACGCTATGCTGTTTCAACGAATGACGAGGGGAATCTTTATTTACACGGTGGTGTTGAAATTCAGGGAGATATTAAAACAGATGGTCATTTAATTATTTCTGAAAAAGCCCATTGGCTAAAAAATAATATGGCACAATGGCCAGATAGCGTTTTTCCTAGAATAATTCCAGACTCTAAAAGTGTTACCCCCAAAATTATTATGAGGGAATCAGAAAAAAATATATATTATGTAAATAATACTGTTGATTACGCCTCACATATATCTGGCAATACAAACTATTTAAACAGTTCGAGATATACAAAATTCATCCCTTCAAATCCTGCTTCAAAAAGTGAATTACAGAAACGTTTGTTTTTAACAAAAAATGTATCCCTAGTCACAAAAAGCTTACCAGGAGATAATCTTGAAATAACAGAGAAAGTTATACCTTTGTATACAAATAAAAATTATAATAAAAATTATCCCGCTGGATTAAGTGTCTCGTACACAAATCACGAAACATCTAAATTTAATAGAGACAATATCATTTTCATACATGGAGAAAAAGAAGACTGTAATATTTGGGGTTTATTTGGATGCAAGAAAACCCTCGATAGAGGAAACTTTAATATTAATGGAGGTGGAAAAACTTTAAATTTGTCGGGCACCTATTTTATTAATGGAGATTTCAATGTCAACAATACTAATTTACGTAGTGATGCCATGCTATATGTAAACGGAAACGTTGATATTAAAGATAGTACTTTAAATGGAATAAATTCAAACAGCACCCTCTTTATTTTCGCTACAGGAGATATTTCCATTAGTAATATTTCTGTTGATAATGCTACGCCAAGTATGATTAAAGGCTTTTTCTATTCAAAACAAAACATGATTATGTATGGAGTTGGCTCGAATATTAACTTGTATGGAGGCATTTCTGCAAAACGAACGATTCTAACTGCAGTACGTGGTAATAGTCATAACTATACTTATGAAAGTACTAAAAACCAAAAAGAAACCGTTATTACAAACGGTGTTGAAGTACCTAAAAGAACTTCTAGATTGAAAATAACCTATGACGAAAATTTAATATCCCAATACACGTCCTTTAAACGTGATGAAGAAGAAGAATTTATTACAGAATTGAACGAACCCGAAACCATTAATCGTTATTAAAATAAGGGTTGTTTAGAAAGACTGATTTCACACAGTCATTGTAAACAACCCTTTTCTATTATTTCCTCAAGAACCATCCCGACAAATCGAAGAATATATGTTTTTCAACAGCTTATTGCTATTTAGTCAACTTCAAGCATACCTTTAGAAATCGTTAAATTGTTATTTTCTTCAAAAATCAAGCCACCATTTGATATTGTATCTTCAATCGTTTTCGGTTTGTACGTAACAGCTGGAGCTCCACTAGTATTGACTGTATGAGCCATTATTCCGCCTATAACTGTTCCTGATCCCCCCAATATGACTCTTGCATTAGGGGCATATATATATAAGTTATGATTATAAGATCCTCCTTCAATAGTGATATTTGATCCACCTGCATAGATATTTCCTTGTACGCTACCCGAACCATCAATGTTTATATTGGTTGATTTAGCATAAATAGAGGCTTTTGTGCGTGTATTACCAGTAAAATCCATCGGCGAAGTGCCTGCATAATAGACACTTAATCGACCTATGTCCCCTGTATTATTCATACTTGAATCCCCCTTTAAATCAAAAGCATTCTTGATATACAAAGTTAATTTACCACTTCCTATAACCTTTAAATGACCTTGAGAGAAGTGAAAGTTATCTATAAATAAATTTTTGTCTGAATTACCAACATCAATCGTTAATATATTATTCGAAGCAACCATAAGCGTCTTGACGTACATATCCTGAGAAATCGGAAGAATACCACTGAAATTCGGTTCACCATTTATCTTTTGATCCCCTTCAATTTCAATTGAATTATTTTTTAAAAAATGTTGAACTCGCTCCCCACCAATCGTAACTTGTATTGATTTCGTATATGGCCTTGTGCTTAAATTAGTAAATTGATTATCCGGGAAAGATGGCAATATATCTTCAGGAAACGCAACATTCCCTATAATCTCATTTGTAATAGTCATCCAGTCTGGTTTTGAAAATTTATCCAATGTCGTTCCAATTTTCCCACTAATTTTTGTATCATCTTGTTTAATAGCAATATTTCCACTTTCCGATACAACATCCCCATTAAACTTACCGCCCCCAAGTACGATGTTGTCAATAGCGTGGATAGCAGCAGCATTTGAAAAAGCAGGGCCAGTTTCCGTTCCACTCCCTAAATTAACTGTAATTGTTTGCGCTACGGCTCTCGTTTTCTTACCAATAGATCCAACAGACGTTATTTTATATTGCAAAGGTTCCGTATTTTCTTGAACAATCGTTACATTCGCAATAGGTTTTTCTTTAAATTGTTCATCAAAAGTGACTGTAGTAGTATATGTTGATTGGGTATTCTCTTCAAAGGTTTTTTGTAAGCTACGTTCAAATGCATCAATAAAATCTACCTTAAATTTTTCCGGCTTTCTTTTATCAAGAGGTAGCTTATTGAAATCCTTTCTATTTTGATCGTATGTAATTTTAGCTAATTTTTCGACTTTGCTTTTTGTACTGTTTAAACCACCTTCTGCAATGTAAAATACAGATTGGTCATCTCGCTCACTAGTAGAAATCTTTAATGAATTTGCTGTCAGTGTTAAAAGCATAATTCCAAGAACTGATAGTAAAGCAATTGCCAAAATTACTAAAAGTAACGAATACCCTTTTTCTTGTTTTAAATACTTAAACATCTAGCTACCTCCTCTAAAATATATAGTTGATGAAAAGGGCTTGTTATTTGGCATTGTAATATCAATTATTATATGACTCCGTTTATCTTTAATTTTAAAATCAAGTACATTCACTGCAATTATTTCATCATCCCTTTCAATTGTCTGATTATTACGACAAAAAATATAGTTGTATTTTTGATTATTTTGATTATTAGATAATATATATTCTGTACAATCATCTAAGTCTTTCGTAATAATTTTTGTAGATTTACGAGTATCTTTAGTGACAACTTTCAAAATATAAGTTGCATCAGACAATTGGACACTTGATTTCATTTGTTTATCGCTAGAAGTCTTGCCATTCGTTAAAATCGACATTAGAATAATAGAAACTAGCGTAACTATTACGGTTACAGCCAAAACTTCTAGTAAGGTCATGCCTCTCTCATTATGAAATTTAGACATATGCACCACCTCTTTCCTTATAAGCTAAAGATATTTTGCACTTTTGCTTTTAATATCTTCCCTCTTGAATCATAGACTTCGATAGTAATCCTAACTGTATTATCAGGCGACATATCTTCAGCTTTCACTATTATAATTTCCTTATGTTTAGCATTCATGGGTGTCACTTTATACTGAGTGGTATTACCGCTCGATTTCTCTTCATCCTTTTCGTTTACGTATGGAAAGTCAGATGCCCAAGATTCGATTTTGGTGGATTTGAAGTAGTTATACATTTTCTCCATTTCCTTTTGCGCTAAATAGGTTGCATCAATAATTTGTTCAGAGCTTTTTCCTGTTTTGTTCGATTGAATGAGTAAGCCAAAAAAGGATACTAAGATGATAGTTATGATAACTAAAGAAGCAATAACCTCAATTAAAGAGAATCCCCCTTGACTGTTAAATAATTCTCTATTTTTTCGCTTCATTTTCTCCCTCCTTCTGCCGATAATACTTTTATCAATATAAGATATTAAAAAAGTCTATTATTCCTTAAAACACTATAAAAACAGTGTTTATAGCAACTAATATTTACCGACCATCCAATTTAATACTATTTTATGATAATTACACTATTCCATATATAAACAATTTTTACAAGACCACTTCTTCATATGAATATATATATTTTCAAAAACTTTCCATACCTAATAAGAGAACTTCGTTTAAATTACAATACAATGTAAAAAAACGTTTACCCAAAATTAGGTAAACGTTTTTTTGTGAAAACATACGTAGTGTCTAAATAATTTATTCATTTCCGCAACAAC
Organism: Lysinibacillus sp. CNPSo 3705; assembly: GCF_028674935.1. NCBI lineage: Bacteria > Bacillati > Bacillota > Bacilli > Caryophanales > Bacillaceae > Lysinibacillus > Lysinibacillus sp. CNPSo 3705. The sequence continues at coordinate 96,461 of NZ_JAQZSD010000007.1, forward strand.
CTACCCGACAACAGCAACCCAATCCCACCAATCGTCATAAACAGGACTGCTCGTATTAGTAAGTCTAGTGCTGACAAATCAAAGAATATAAGCTTAATAAACGCAATAACTAAGATGATAAAACCTGTTATGCGTAATGTTCGTAAGTTTCGCACGTTGCTAAGCCAAAGGGAGATACTTGCTGTCAGGAATAATGTAATCGTTGAGAAGGCAATGCTTAGCTTCCAATCAAGCAAACTGTTGAAGGAAAGCTGAGCGATGAGCCCCCAAACAGATATCATCGTCAGCACCATACCTGCACTAACAATTGGATCAAGAAGTTTCTCTATTTGCTCTTTATAGCTTTGATAAATGCGCCCCTTCATCAGTAAATCGATCATAATCGCTACGATTACAGCTATATACACAATTCTTGTTACTATATTTAACCACTCGACACCTTGCATATTGTATGGAATTATTTCAAGCATTATCGTGAAGAGAATAAAAAATACAGTAAGGACCGGCGTTAATGCACGACCTTTGTATTTGGTTGGCACTAAAAGTGATCCCGCGAAAAGTACAGCGAGGATCATATACATTAGATGCGGAATATTACCAGCACCTGCAAAGTACGTACCATCCAGCTTTCCGATATAAGCTAAGAAATAACCAGTCGTTATTACCGCTAAAAAGTCAATGACATATAGTTCCTTCATTACTTTTTCAAATACAGTCTGTGTCTCTTTCGGACGTCTTGCATATACATAAATAATTAGGAGATATATTCCTGGCATGATTAAGCTAGCATGGTCTATGCTGAAGAATGGTGCTGGCTCATGAATTATAAAGCTTAAAGCGAGTGTAATCATAAATGAAAATGAGCTGACAACCTTCATCATACTAACTCGTAAACGTAAACTCATCATTACGCCCGCAAAGGTGATGAACGGGATGAGCAAATGATCCACTTTCTCCGGGAAATTCATAACTAGTAGTGTATTACATAGTGTAATAAATGCGAGTGTTACGGCACTATCAAATGCCTCCTGCCATTTTTGCTTATAGCCATAACCCGCTAAAGCTGCAAACAAGCAAACTAATATGAATAATAGTGCTTCGCTATATTCAATAGGACTAATGATAAAGTCCAAGAGCAATAAACTAAAGGCTCCTAGGCTAAATTGAAGCCCAACATGAATATATTTCAATTTAGATTCTGCATTATATAAACGGCACCAACTCGTGTAAAAAATCGATAAAACAACAAGGAAACCTATTGCAAAAACAGCTCGATTGTCTTGATTCATAAACGCTATAATGCTGATAGCTAGCACTGAGAAAAAGGTTGCTATATAGAGAGCCAATTTCTGCTTGTGTTGATGAATAACAAATTGCAGCATCGTAAATAGGACAACTACATAGATTAAAATAATGATAGGACTAAAATCCATATATTCTAGTAAATAAGGTAATAATAATGAGGTAAACGCTACGAATATCGTTAGTACTTCGTTTTTCTTTAAATAGCTAATAGCCATACCATAGCCGATATAAACGACTGCAATAACAAGTGCCATCGTTAAACCGATGATTTCATACAATATCGCACTAGCCGCGGTTGTTAATATTCCAACAATAAACGCCCCACCGTATAAAGATATCGTGATAGCTGAAGACCCTATTTTTTTATGTTCCAACACATAAGCTGTTGCGGCTAAGGCAAGCGATAATGCATAGGCGAGAATAATTTTAACCTCATTTGATAAATAGCCATAATCACTCACAAGCTTAAGCCCCCAAAGCACCCCCATCACTAAAATGACCATAAATACTTTTGGCAGTGCCCACATAAAACGTTCTTCCAACGTTCGCTGTGGCTCCATCTTTTTTTCTGGGGCTGGCATTGTTTTTGGCTTTTGTTCCAAGCTTGAATTTGGCTTTGGGCTTTGCGCTAGTTTTGGCGTAGATTGCTCAATAATGGATTTTCTGGCGTTCAATGTGCTTGTTTTCTCAACAGCTTGCTGACGCTTTAAGCCCTCTAATTCCTGCCGTAAATCCATCATTTCTTGCTCAAGCGTGGCAATCCTCCGCTCCATTTCAAGCGACATTCAATCATCCTCCCTGCACTATCAATTTTTTACATTATAACATATTTATCCTTGTTGTAAAATTACACTTTTAATTTATTTTTACCTCATTATTTATCTCGGTCTTCGATACATTAAAGCACGTTCACTATCACTGGTTCCCCGTGTAGTTGGATCTACTACAACTCCTATTAAAACAAAAATTGATAATACGGTATTTAAGATGTGCGTTGCCTGCTCACTCATTGCACTCGTTAAGTCATAGCCAAAAATAGTTGCTACTTGCTGCGCGAGTAACAAAATCAACGAAAATAACGCCAATAAAAATGGTTTATGCTGCAAACGGATCATCCAGTTAATTCTCATCAATACTCACCTCCCTCCTTCTTATAGACAGTATATGCTCCTCCGTAATATGGCATATATGCAAAAATGGAGCTATAAATAGACTAAGAGGGATTTTTATACTACAAATATTATTAAGTACAAATAAGCAACGCAGTTTCCGCAAAACGCACATTAAAAAACCATCTCAGCAATGAGATGGCTTCGAGTTGTTGATAATCTATTTTGTTCATGAAATTAAGTAAAGCTTTTCGGCAAAAAGAGAGGTTGATTAGATTTCCGTTCCGACCTAGGGGCAATAAAAACTGAAATGGTTCCGATAATACGAGAAAATATTCCGATAAAAGCTAAAATTGTTCCGATAAAATGAGATTTTGTTCCGATAAATCTTCAAAGTTGCAACAAACAAAGTGAAGTAAACGCCCAACATTAAATATAATCCATTCTTGTTTTTCATACTTTGAACCATCTCAGTAATGAGATACTTCAAAGCCCTTACGTTTATCAAATTTTCGCGCAACGAAAACTAGCCCATAAACAAGTGGTGTTGCTACAATGGACGCAAAAAATTTAAACAAATACTGTGTTATAAATAATGTCAGTAGCACTTTAATTGGCATTATTCCATAAAAGGCTATTGTAATAAACAATGCAGTATCAATCAGTTGACTTAACATCGTAGACGCATTGTTTCGAAGCCAAAGTTTACCGCTTCCATGCTTTTCTTTTAATTTATTAAATATCACTACATCCAAATTAACACTAACCGTATAGGCTACAAGACTTGCAATAATGACACGCATACTACCGCCGAGAATTGTCTCAAACTCCTGTTGATGAACAAAGGCTTCTGCAGGTGGTAATGCAATGGCAATCGCGATAAAGCACGCTGCAAACACCTGTGCCATAAGCCCTGTTCTTACCGTGCGAGCGCCCGCTTCCTTGCCATATACTTCACAAATTACATCAATAAGAGGATACGTGAAAATAATTAAAATCGCTGCTGCCGGAAGCATCATCCATTCGCCAATACTAAACACTTTAACAGCTAAAACATTTGCTAAAATTAAGAAACCTACAAACAACCCATTTAAATAGTATAGCATCAACGATTATCTACCTTTTCAGGATATAGATCGTGGTTCATCAAACGGTGCTCCGCCATTTTTTCATATTTTGTGCCAGGGCGACCATAGTTACACCATGGATCAATGGACAGACCACCACGTGGCGTAAACTTACCCCACACTTCAATATAGCGCGGCTCAATCAGTTTAATTAAATCATTCATGATGATATTAACACAATCCTCATGGAAGTCCCCGTGATTACGGAAGCTAAATAAATAGAGCTTTAAAGATTTACTCTCCACTAGCTTTTTATCTGGAATAAAAGATATATACATAGTCGCAAAGTCAGGCTGCCCTGTCATTGGACAGAGGCTCGTGAATTCCGGGCAATTAAATTTCACAAAAAAATCGTTTTTCGTATGTAAATTTTCAACTGCCTCAAGTATCTCCGGAGAATATTCAAATAAATACTTTGTGTTTTGGTTACCGAGTAGGGTTAAATTTTGTAATCCTTGTTCTTCATTTCTTCCAGCCATAAAAATGCCTCCTCAAGTTGTGAGAAGTTCATTACGCATTAAATCTAATAAAAAAAAATCGCCATATCCGCATTTTTGGGATATGGCGTAAATGACGTCATCCATAGTTTTTTATAGAGGGTATGCGCTATGAACCTCTTTCTTATTCGCTAGTAATAGTAACTTAATGAATGCATTCAGTCAACTAATTTTTTCATAATTTAGTATTGACAAAAATATACTATCGTCCTTTACTCTATCCTATCTATGGCCATTCGAATAATGCCCCTGTATTCTAGATGCTATTAAGTGCAGAATAGATCCATGCTTTTTCGATGTATTTAATGTTATAAAGTAAATCACATCTTAGCCAAAAGAGGAGGATGCCAAGCCTAGGGAGGGGACTGAAAAACTTACGGTTTTATAATAGCGAACCTTATTTCTGTCTCTGTTCCTTATTCAATTTCGTTTAGTAGCAGTTGTAGCACCTTGAATTCCCATGCCAAATAGACCCGCAGTCGATGCCCTATCATACCCGTGTCCGTTTTTTAATTCACTATTCTTCGCTTCTATTTTGTAGCGATTTGCGGCTAATTGCTTAAATGCTTCCGTATTTTGAAATGCCT
>NZ_JAQZSD010000061.1:0-26361 GCF_028674935.1 Lysinibacillus sp. CNPSo 3705
GAAATAAGGCACTTCCTGTTCAAAATTGAACAAGAAGTGCCTTATTTTTATCTGAGAAAGGTTCGTTTTTATGAAAACGTAAGTTTTTCAGTGCCCTCCACAAGCGCTGCCTCTTTTTTCACTTATTTTGGACCGATATGGAAACGACTAAACGGATATATAGTTAATTTAGCTTCACCATAGATGGCATCTTTAGAAATTAAGCCATAGTGGCGGCTATCGGAACTTTTCAAACGGTTATCCCCCAGTACAAAATACATACCCTCAGGAACCTTTTTTTCATTTAATAATTGCTCTAATGTGAAATTCTCTGTAATACGTAATTGATTAGGATCATCTGTTTGACGATTCACATAATCTTCTTTATAAGCTTTGCCATTTACATACAAAACATCGTCTTTCATTTCAACTGTATCACCTGGCAGACCAATCACTCGTTTAATATAGAGTTCATCTTCTGTTGGTGATTGAAAAACAATTTGATCAAAGCGTTCAATTTTGCTCATTTTACTTACCATAATAATATCTTTATCATGATATGTTGGGTACATAGAAGCCCCTTGCACTTTAATCGGTGCAAATAAGAATTGCTTACAGCCTAAAACAACTATAGCTGTAATCACAATAATTTTAAGATAAGATAGTAATTCTTTTTTGAAACTTGATTTCTCTTCTTGCATGCTCATTCCCCGATACTGTTTTATTTATAGTATAACATTTTTTACAGTATTTTGACGAATTAATCACATAAATTGTTCCAAGTTCACCAAAATGACTCATTAGCAAAACATGAGGTTGATTTTCTGTTCCAGCTAGAGGCCTTCCAGGGGCATCGGGAGATCTATTTCTCTTCAGCTCCAGGGTCTCGTCTATGACAAATGGATTATGAGCCACAAAAATAGACAAAGTCGCTTTATAACTTTGCCTAAATGCATCCTATTCTTTTGTTTTTCGAGTATGAATGGTTACTTTGTGTAGTAGAGTGATGCTGCTATTAATGAAGTCGACTGCTAAACCAATACCTGCACGTACTGCAACTACTAATAAAATTGTGCCTATAATCAACACAATCACTCCCTCAACCACTTCTAATAAAATTATACATCAATTTCCTGATTTTTCAAACGATCAATTCAAAACACTTATGGCGAGGCAAAATACGTCCGAAATCGACTATGTGCTGTAGCCTACATGAGGGCATACCGATGTCGATCATTTCCGTAATTCACAGGACGTGGCATTCTTAGACTGAGTTCCTGATTTTTAGCGTGTTGGATACCTGCTGAAAAAAATAAAAAAACCATTCAACTAGGCATGCACCCTACCTGAATGATTTTTTTTATTTTTCATATAAAAATTTTTAAACACAATAGTTGTAAATGACGCATGGCTGAACTGACTCGACTTTTTTGAACCTTACGCTTAGGCACATAGCTTTGCATGCAATTGTTTAGAGCTGTATACCTAAGCACCTGGGTCCTCCCATTCATTGATCTCCCTCCCTTCATTGTCAATAAATTTACAGCTATCATACTCAAATTGTCACACCTAAGTTTTTATTGCAAACTGGCTTTTAATTCCGATTTTATTTGTTCTAGCTCTGTCTCTTCAGGCATGAAATACCATATATTATCAATTCTTTTACCATTTCCCTCTTTAAATGATAACTGATCAATTTTACCATCCATTTTTTTATAAATACTTTGTAACTGGATTAAGTCCTTCATCGTAAAATTCATACGGACATTGTCTCCTACTACATCAAGCATATCTGTAGCCTTTAATAAAATAGAAGATGTCGAAGAGGCTTTTTTCAGAACCGCTTCAATAATTTGACGTTGTCGAATTTGACGACCAAAATCACCACGGGGATCTTCATAACGAATACGTGAAAAAATCAGTGCCTTATCACCGTCTAAAGTGATCTCCCCCTTCGGATAATGGTAGGAGTTATAAGTTAAATCCATATCGTTATCAATTGTTACCCCACCGATCGTGTCGATAATTTGCAGGAAGCCTTCCATATTAATAAACACATAATAATCAATTGGTATATCTAAAAAATGCTCCACCGTTTTCACCGCCATTGGGACGCCTCCAAATGCATAGGCATGGTTAATTTTATCGACGGAATTATGTCCAATAATTTCTGTACGAGTATCTCGAGGTATACTGAGCATCTTCATCGTATGTTTTTCAGGATTCACGGTAATGACTATCATCGTGTCAGAACGGCCACTATCATTTTTACGTTCATCTACTCCAAGCATTAACACAGAAAACGGATCTTTTTTCGTAACTATTTTTTGTTCTTTTTCATCACCTGTCGTTTCAAGTAATGGTGTATTTATTTTATTCATCGTTTTTTGGATTGTATAATAAGCAGTACCTATAAAAATTAAAAAAATTGTTAATAAACTACCTACTATCCATAGCCAAATTTTCTTCTTGCTCTTTTTTTCTTTAGAGCGTTTCATATTTTTTTCCATACATAAGTCCTCTCTTGCAAAAAAATTTACCCCTCTTTTTGACGTTTTAAGTTGGAAAAAAGTTAATATAGTCTAATTATATGCATATTGGACGAAAAAAAGACGTACACTAGTATTTACTAAATGTACGACATCCTAATCTTTTTATTTATAAATACCCCCTCATTTATTTAGTGTCAGCTAACTTTATGACAAAAAACTTTATTTGATTCCACTATGGTTTATTTTTTTACCCGTAATTCAACTAATGAAACAGCTTAGTTTAAGAGTGTTGAAACAATCGGGGCAGATTGTTTATCAAGGAATAAATACTATCCAACTGGCCCATAGGATATTTACTTTAATTGTCCAAAATTGAACTTATAGATATGAAAGTTGTAATCCTACTCCAACTTCTTCTAAATAAGCAACTGTTGAAAGAGCTATTTTAGCGTGTAAATCTGTACAATGGCAAGCATGAAGCTTAGTAGGTTTAAGCTCTTTAATATAATGAACTGTATTATCTAACTGCTCTTTCGTCGAATGTAAGAGATGAAATCCGCCAATAATATCAACTACTCTCTCTTCCTGACATACCTCTTTGGCATATTCGATAATGTTACATATTCCAGCATGTGCACATCCAACGATAATAACTAACCCTTCTGAAGATTTATAAACGATCGCTGTGTCATCCAAAACGAAGTCATTAACACGCTCTTGATCTGTCACAACTTGCCCTATAGAATCTTTTCCTTCAAAATCAAATATTCTTTTAATTTCCCCTAGAAATACTAGTCGATCTGTTAGCCATAATGGTTCTTTCGTTAATCGGATCGGAAAGGTCTACTTAACTTTTCATGAGATAAGATACTCCCTATCTCTCCTACAGGGTCAAATAGTTTAGTGTTAAAAACCAATGGGTGGCCAATAATCTTTGGCGAATTGTATAGTATTTCTTCATTTTTTGCTTCCATATGTAGTCTAATTAAATGCGTCAGTCCCCATGTATGATCCACATGCCCATGCGACAAAACAACATAATCTAGATTTCTTAAATCAATTCTCATTTTCTCTGCATTCTTTATAAAGACATCAGAATATCCTGTATCAAAAAGGATACGTTTATCATCTTCTTCAATAAAAAAAGAAAGCCCAGGTTCCCCTAAAAAATAGCGATCAATTAAAGTGTTATTATCTACTAAAATAGTTAATTTCATATAACCCAACCTTTCTTTGGTAATTATAACAAAAAAGAGTGAGGTGTGATTTATAGTTAATCTTTTTCTAGAACAATGCAAATCATAAATATTGAACTACTTATTTTAAGCATTCCAACTTATAGCTTTAATCATAAATAAAAGAGGCTGGGACAAAAAGAAAAAATGTTAGACCGTTTGCATTTCGGTCTAACATTTTTTTGATTTAGGAAGGAACACGCTACTCATTGAAGCGGAAAAGTTATTATCTACTTTCGCTATTTTTCAAAAATCGAGTTCTGTCCCAGCCTCTTAAAAATAGCTTTTTGTTTAGTACAGCTTTTTTCATCATTACAAAAGCGAACTTGCGAGATTTTTACTTTAACGTCTTTGCACATGCTCATTTAAGCCATTAAGCTTACATTTCATTTGCAATCTGTTTAACAATTTCATCAATAGTTGGGATGGCTGAAGTTTTATTCGCCTGTGTTAAAATACTAAAGATATACCACTTACCACTTTTTCCTTTTACATAACCACTCAAAGAATATGTTCCAGAAATATAGCCTGTTTTAGCAGATACACTATAGCCCTTCATACGATTTTCTAAAGTCGCACCAACAAGGCTGCCCTTTTTTCCTGCATGCGGTAATGCATCTAAATATGAGTTATACCAGGATTTACTTCGAACTTTATATAATAATAGACTTTCTTGCATACTATTAACTCGATTTTGATGACTTAAACCTGAACCGTCTACAAAATACCATTGATCCATAGTAAGCCCATTATTACTACCATATGTACGAATTGCTTGGATGCCAGCCGACCAGCTTCCTTCTCCGAGTAACTCTCGTCCAAGTTGTTTTGTCAACATATCACCCATGCCATTAATGCTTAACTTTAAATATTTAAAGTTAATCTCAGTTAATGGCTTTGAATACGAAATACCTACTTGCTGTGCATTTTCAGGTACCTTCCCAGTTTCAAGAGGCATTGTTTGGATACCTTTTGCTACTAATTTTTCCCGAAATACATCGAGTGTATAGAGGGTTGGATTAAAGACAGTTACATATGTACTTTTCTGTGAACCTGCTGGTAAGTTACCCGTTACAATAATTCGATCTGTACCATATTCTCTTGTAATTTTCACAGTACTTTTCTCGCCCTTTTTAACAATTTTCGTTTTGTTAACAACCGGGATAGTACTTGCAAACGGAACGAGCTGAACATTAGCTGTAGTACCAACCTTTGAGCCTGTCACTTTCACCTGCACATTTGCTATATCATATTGATCATTTGGCGAAATCGTTAATGCTGAAATACGTGAAGCATAAGGTTGATTCTCTTCTTGAGGTAAAATACCCTTTGGTAAGCGATCCGCATCAAACCAAGTATCATCCCCTATTAAAGAACCCGTAATTTTAGAGATACCCATTTTTTTCAGGCCATTGGCGAATGACTCTAAATGACTAGGTAGAAGCGTTGGATCTCCCCCGCCCTGTAAATAAATATTACCGTAAAGTACACCATTTTCAATTGATCCATCGATATACGTCTTCGTCGCAAAGCGATAATCTGGTCCTAATAAATCCAATGCAGCGGCACTAACTAAAAGCTTATGCGTAGAGGCAGGACGTATCATTTTTTCACCATTATTATTGTAGAGCACATTACCTGTTTCTATATCTCGTACGGTAATGCTGTACTCGTTGTTCTTCCAACTCTTCGCAATAATACTATTCACTTTTGTTGTCATCATTTGCTCACTAGCACCTGCCTTCTCAACAAAGATAATGGTCGAGTAACAGACCAATAAAATCATTATTAAAAAATTAATCTTCTTTTTCATAGATCCTCCAATTGGCAAATTTCTACTTTTCATGCTTTTATTCTACGGAAAAAATTAGCATTATACAATAAAACACTTTTTTATTTTACAAAATGTCATCTTTTTTATTCGACAAGAATAAACTGTAATAGCTAGCTAAATCATTTCGGGAAAGGAGTTGTTTATTAAATATGGGTGCTAAATGGATAAAGATTTCAGTTTTATATTTAGTGATTGTTATGGCCTTTGGACTGTTTATGCATTATACAAATCAACTCGACTGGAAGACGACACATGCACATATTGGTGTTGTAGGTTGGCTAACAACTGGTTTAATCGGCATAATTTATTCTGTATATAAAGATGCCGCTGAGACAGGTTTAGCCAAAGCACAATTTTGGTTTTACAATATCGGATTACCGTTCCTTTTAGTCGGTATGATGATGGTTTATATAGATGTACCAAACTGGTTATTTGAACTCTTTGTATCTGGTGGCGGTATCGCAGTGGCAATTTCAGTGCTATTCTTTGTTGTCAATGTCTTTAAAAATGTAAGATCTTAAATAGAAAGCCCCACTTTATTTTTCATAGAGTGGGGCTTCATGTATTCCATAAATTATTGCAATGAATTCGCCTGCATTTGATACATTTTTTCGTAAATGCCGCCCTGCGCTAATAATTCATCATGTGTACCACGCTCAACAATCTTGCCTCGATCTAAGACAAGAATACGATCTGCATTTTTAATAGTAGAAAGTCGGTGAGCGATAATGAATGTTGTACGTCCTTTTTTTAGCACATCCATCGCATGCTGAATAATCTCCTCTGTTTCCGTATCTATATTAGAAGTAGCCTCATCTAAAATTAAAATAGCTGGGTCAAAGGCAAGCGCACGCGCAAAGGATATTAACTGACGCTGTCCAGATGACAGTGTGCTCCCCTTCTCAATAACAGGCTCATCATAGCCATTTGGCAAGTTCGCTAAAACACGCTCACCACCAACAGCTTTTAATGACGTTTCTATTTTTTCACGTGAAATTTTAGGATTATTCAGGCTAACGTTCGAAGCAATAGTGCCTGTAAATAAATATGGATCCTGTAGAACAATGCCCATATGTTCACGCATTGTTTGGCGAGGAACCGAAGTGATATCAATTCCATCAATCGTAATTTTCCCTTTAGAAGGGTCATAGAAACGGAACAATAAGTTCATAATAGAACTTTTACCAGATCCTGTATGACCTACTAAGGCAATGGTTTCACCTTGGTGTGCTTCAAATGACAGGTTTTTCAATACGTATTCATCATTTTTATAAGCAAAGGAAACATCTTCGAACACCACATTCCCTTTATATCTAGGTAAACTTTTTTCAGATACTGGTTCCCCGTTAATATCTAACACCTCAAAGACACGCTTTCCTGCAACAAGTGAGCGTTCAAGCTGAGAAAATTGATTGACAATATTCGTTATCGGATTAAATAATCGCGTTAAATAATCAACAAAGGCATATAATGTCCCCGCAGAAATAACTTCCGTTGCTGTAAATGACTGTGTACCAAAGTAAAAAATAAAGATTGTAAACATAAGAAGTCTTAATGTATTAACAAGGTTGAAGGAAGTTGCAGAATCGAGGAAAAGCAGCTTGCGCTCGTATGCATAATGCTCATTATTCATGTCATCAAATTCCTTCGTCATTTGCTGCTCACGACGAAATGCTTGAATAATCGTCATCCCTTGAATTGACTCATTAATCATTGCGTTAATATCGGCGATTTTCGTTCTAATAACATCATTATATTTCGAAGCAACTTTACGGTATAAAATCATCCATAAATAAACGACTGGTACCATAGCCAGTGCTAGGAATGCCATTTTCCAATTTAAAATGAAGAGTGCGATATAAACACCCACAATAGAAATTAAACTTGTAACGAAGTTTGAAAGTACTTGAACGTATAAATTACGAACAGCCTCCGTATCATTCGTGACACGGGCAACAATTTTCCCTGCTGGTAAATTATCGAAGTACTGAATTGGCAATGTTTGAATATGCTCAAATACATCTTTACGTAATTTTTGTACAACACGGTTAGCACCCATTTGTAAATAGATATACATAAAATAGCGTAAAACAGCTGTAGCTATTGCTAAAAGTAAATAGACAACTAATAACCAAGTAATTGGTTTAAATTCAATGCGGCCAATTGTCATGTAATTATCAATAATATGCTTCGCAATAAACGGCCCAACAAGCTCCGTAAAAACGGCGATTGTCAAGAAAAATAATCCAAGTAGTATCGGTTTTTTAAAATACATGGCATAGCGTGTTAAACGTTGACTCGTACTCATGAGGCACCTCCTTCTAGCTGCTGACGGTCAAATTGCTCTTTATACCATCCTTGTAGTGAAAGAAGTTGCTCATGTGTTCCCTGCTCTACAATTTGGCCTTCATCTAGCACGATGATTAAATCGGCGTGCTGAATTCCTGATAAACGATGTGTTGTAATAATCGTCGTTTTGTCTTGACGTTCTCGCTGTATATTCTCAATAATTTTTGCCTCTGTTTTGGCGTCTACAGCAGAAAGCGAGTCATCAAGCATTAAAATTTCAGGGTCTTTAATAAGAGCACGCGCAATGGAAACACGTTGCTTTTGACCACCTGAAAGAGATACACCCTTTTCACCAACAAGGGTCTCTAAGCCCATTGGTAAATTTTCCAAATCCCTTTCAAAGTATGCTGCACGAACCGCCTGCTGCAATTCAGACTGTGTAGCATCCTCTTTCCCAAATAAAATATTTTCACGAATAGTACGTGAGAATAGAACATGATCCTGTGGAACATAACCAATCCAGTCGAGTAACTGCTCCTTCGTTTGGGCAGTAATATCGACTCCATCAATCGATAGCTGTCCTTCACCGATTGGATACTCGCGTAATAATTGTCGTAGGAAGGTCGTTTTACCCGCTCCTGTTTTACCTACAATGCCAAGTGTTTGCCCCTTTTTCAACGACAGCGAAATTTGCTGAAGATTTTTCACCTGGCTCATTGGATATTGGAATGTTAAATCATCAAAGCCAATCGCATTTGGTGTTGAAATCATTTGAGGATTTGCAATATTTTGAACATCCATCTCGTAGTTTAACGTTTCCTGTACACGATCAAGTGAAGCGTTACCTTGCTGCATCACATTGATAAGTTCCCCAATTGCAAATATTGGCCAAACTGCTAGCCCCAAGTAAACATTAAACGTTACAAGCTGCCCAACTGTCATAGCCTCAGTCGCTACTAAATGAGCACCGTAGCCAAGCGCTATAACATAACTAATCCCAGTACCGACCTTTGTAATCGGTCCAAACAAGGCGTTAATTTTTGCAGTATGCATATTTTTTTCATACACAATCTCGCTCATCTCTGCAAAATTTGTTTCATCCTTTTTTTCTTGTACGTATGCCCGTACAACTCTCACTCCTGCCACCGACTCTAGAACACTATCATTCAGCTCTCCAAAAACATCCTGCGCCTTCATATAGCGTTCATGCACAATCTTCCCTAAATATTGTATAAGGATTGCCATGATTGGTACTGGCAGCATTGCAAAAAAAGTAAGCTTCCACGAAATCATAAAACCCATGGCGAAAATAATAAAGCCCATGTAAATTGTGGAATCAATCAATGTCATAATCCCGAACCCAGCAGTTAGCGACACAGCGTTTAAATCATTCGTCGCGCGGGCCATTAAATCCCCAGTACGATTTTTTTCATAAAAAGTTGGTGTCATACGCAAAAAATGCTGCATAAGGTTGCGGCGTAAAATTTTCTCTAAGTTAATAGCCCCTTCAAATAATCTGAATTGCCACACAAAATTAAGGGCATATCCCCCAACAATGATACACAGGAAAATCAAAATGTACTTCGTTAAAAGAGCTGGTGTCATTTCACCAGCTGTCAATATATCAATAATTGACCCTAGTAAATACGGTGGAACAACTTCTAAGCCACTCGCAATCATTAATAGCGTAACGGCTATTGTATATTGCTTCCAGTATTTCTTGAAAAACCAGCTTAATTTACTTAAAACATCAAACATACGTTATAACCTTCTTTCTCAAGTGCTGTTAAAACTTTGCTACCCACTCTCCATAAATTTCTTGATGAAAATCATTTTTTGTACTTTGTTTCGCATACACATACACTCCTTTTTTATGATCACTACAACCCTTTTTTGCCACAAAAAAGACACATACCCCAAAAAAAGAGCATGTGTCTCTTCATAAAAGGCAAGGAGTTACCATGCCATTTATTTGCAACGCAAAATAAAAATGTTAGAAGACATGGACAATGTATGCAGTTGTACTTTGATATGATACTGGTAAAATTAACATCGTCATGCCCTCCTTTATTTAAGATTGTTATAGTGTTATTGAAGATTATCATACTTTAGAAATATTTGTCAACTAACTCGCTGGTATTTTTTCTGTTTTTTAAAAAAATTAACGCTTTAAAGCACTAAATTGCTAAAATCCTAAAATGTAACATAAAAATCTATAACTTTTTGTCTTGACTTTAACGCTGCGTAAACCTTTATGGTTAGTTTGTATGAACCTAAAGAGGAAATAGACATGAATGAATTTTACCAAATGCCCTTATTTGGAGCTAAAAGTAAAAGATATTGAAAAGTCAAAAGAATGGTATGGAAATGTACTAAATTTCAATTCAGTATTTAATTTTCCAGATGCTAACGGAACAACTTCAATGACACATTTAAGAGGCGCAAAATACCAAGATTTGATGTTATTACAGGATGAAGAAGTCAACACTTGTGACTCAGTCATTATTAATTTATTTTCTAGTGATATTCATAGTATTTATCAAGCTGCACTGGAAAATGAAACAAATATCATTCAAAAACCGACAGTACAACCATGGAATGCAAAAGAATTAACTTTAGAAGATCCAGATGGATATATTTTTACAATAATGGAAAGTGTCGATTCCAATAAAGACTTTGATACTGTCATTGACAATGTTAAAGGACAATTATAGTAATAAAAAATTATGACATGTTTGCAACAGCAAAAACACGTTACCTGTTACACTACTTGTGTTAAGTAGCTGGCAGAGTATTAAAAAGAATCAAGTTCAAAAAAACGGTAAGTAGTATCCTTAATTTTTCACAAAATACGATTACAAAATTTTCAATTCTGGAAGACCCTGAACGAACAAATCTAGTTCGAGAGGGGCTTCCAGCAATTGATCGGCACAATTTTTAGATTTTCGCCTAACTTTAATTTATCGCCCATCCTCCCCCAAAAAATTAAAAAATAGTAAACACGGAGACTGTCCCCTACTTTCCATTAAGGGTGTAAAAATTGCATTCCTCTTCGCTCATGCCAACATCCGTCGGTGCAAGTTGAATATAAGAAACACGAGCGTCAAACTTAAACATCAATTATTGTTTTAAACTTTACTGGGTACTTTTGAAGGCACCAGCTCTATTGTAGTAATTATTTTTATATTATTGTGTTTTCCGTCGACGAAGATTTCAATTGAACGATGTAATCGTATTTGAAACTATAATTTTGCTATGATATATGGACATTAACTACGAAGTATTTTGGAACGTAAAACGGTGATCTTTTTGCATCTAAATAACTGGTAGAAATATATCTAAAATAGTGTGCACATGATACACTTTTCAATATAGATATTTTAGTAAGGAGTCTTTACTGTGAAATCATTTTTTGCTGTTGGAATTGGCGGATTTTTGGGTGCCATCTGTCGATATAGCCTTGGCCAAGCACTTTCAAATAACGGTGGTTTTCCATTTGCGACACTTTGTATGAACTTAATTGGCTGCTTTTGTTTAGCGTGGCTATTTACAATGTTTACAAAGAGAACGCCTGTTATTATAGGAATTGGTACTGGCTTTTTTGGTGCCTTTACAACCTTTTCGACATTTTCTTTAGAAACACTATTGCTTTTGCAGGATAGTAAATGGCTACAAGCCGTTCTTTATATATTAGTAAGTGTTTTTGGCGGTTTAGCTTGTGCATGGCTAGGATTTAAACTAGCAAAGGGGCGCATCGTATGATAATTATTGGTATCGGTGGATTTTTAGGTGCACTAACACGATTTTATCTAGGAAAATTGATTGTCCATACATACCCATGGGCAACATTTTTTATTAATATAACAGGGTCTTTTGCGCTTGGCTTTTTATTTGCGCTACATCTAAGTGATTGGTTTTGGCATTTAATAGGGATTGGTTTTTTAGGAGCCTATACGACTTTTTCGACATTCGGTTTTGAATGTTTGACGCTCTTGGAGCAGCAAAAATGGAGACAAGCGATTGTTTATATAGGCACTACAGTTATATTCGGCTTATTTTTCGCTACACTTGGCTTTTACCTTGTATAGTCGCATTTTTAAAAAACTAGAGGTGATTTTTTGACACAGCCATCCATTGAACAATTACAAGCGCTTGAAGCTGACATTGAACAAACACTATATCGTTTAATCGACCTAGAACTAGAAGAAAACTTTCTAGAAATGAATACACGCTTTGCACAATTACTTGCAAAGGTACAAGCGGTACAATTAATTGATTATAAGCTTGACGTCCTCGTTGACCCTCAAGCATTTGCAACAGAAACATGTACTCTACTACAAAGTTTAATAGAAGCAAAGGCTAGACCACAAAAAAGACAACGCCTCCTAACACATCGTATGATTTTAAAAATATGGTTGCGTAAAAACCAACGCTTTATGACGGAATTTTTACCACAAATGTTTTAAGCGCCCTTTGCTGTCCCAGGGGCGCTTCCTTTTAAAGTTGCAATTGCTGCAACACTTCTTTTATTCCCTACAACTGTTAAATCGAGGTGCTCTAAGCATATTACGGATATTTTCCTCAAAAACTTTTCAGAATATAGCTTTAAAATAAAAATTAAATAAAAATATGTTGCAAAAATTGAATTCTTATTTTAATATTTATTATTGTGAAAAAAATAATATTTTGCTTCTTATCAAGAGAGATGGAGGGACTGGCCCGATGAAATCTCGGCAGCGGAACTTATGATTTAAGTTACTGTGCCAAATCCAGCAGGCAAAGGCTTGATAGATAAGAGGAGTGTTTTATAGATATAAGGCCTCTTCTTGTTAGTACAAGAAGAGGCCTTTTTTCGTAAAAAAAATGGACAAAAGACGTGTCCAATTTTATTTTTGGAGGTAGACATGAAGAAAGAGAATCCATGGGCGCTAATCCCATTTGTTGTGTTTTTGATTTTATTTATTGGCTCAGGGGTTATTACAGGTGATTTTTACGCCTTTCCTGTCATTGTAGCCATTTCCATTTCAGGCGCTGTCGCTTTAGCGATGAATCGACAAGAATCGTTTGCGCAAAAGGTTGATATTTTTTGCAAAGGCGCAGGAAATTTAAATGTCATGCTAATGGTTGTTATTTTTCTTTTGGCTGGGGCCTTTTCAGCGGTAGCAAAAGGCATGGGGGCAGTGGATTCCACTGTAAACTTTGCTTTATCGGTCGTTCCGCCAAATCTACTTGTCGTAGGCTTATTCATCATTGCCTGCTTTATCTCCCTATCAATGGGGACATCAGTGGGAACGATTGTTGCGCTAGCGCCCATTGGAGTTGGCATAAGCGAGCATATCGAGCTTTCCATGGCTTTAGTAATGGCAGCGATTGTTGGTGGTTCGATGTTTGGCGATAATTTATCTTTTATTTCAGATACAACCATTACTGCCGTTCGTTCACAAGGTGCACAAATGAAGGATAAATTTAAGGTGAATTTTTGGATTGTCTTGCCGGCAGCTATTGTAACGAGTCTTATTTTAGGGTTCATTACAATGGGTGAAACTGCGCAAGTGGAGCATGTAAGCTATAATTGGGTAAAAATTGTTCCCTATATTTTGGTCATTATTTTAGCGTTAGCTGGAATGAATGTTTTCCTTGTTCTAGCATCTGGAATTGTTCTTGCCGGGGCTGTTGGCTTAGCGGATGGCAGCTATCATTTAATGAGCCTTTTTCAAAAGATCGGCGAAGGAATGGCAGGCATGTATGAAATGGCATTCCTTGCGATATTAATAGCTGGAATGGTGGAAGTTATAAAGTATAACGGTGGGATTGACTTTCTACTTCACCTTGCAACTAAAAGGATTAAATCGAAAAAAGGTGCTGAATTTGGTATTGCCGGTCTTGTAGGCCTAACTAATTTATCGACGGCCAATAATACGATTGCTATTTTAATTGCTGGTCCGCTTGCAAAAAATATTGCTGAACAGTATGAGATTGAGCCAAGAAAGTCCGCAAGTATATTAGATATTTTCTCCTGTACGATTCAAGGCCTCCTACCATACGGAGCCCAATTCCTGGCAGCCGCAAGTGTAGCCGGAATTTCACCAGTGAGCATGTTGCAATACTCTTTCTATCCAGTCCTTATAGGAATTTGCGGAACCATCGCTATCCTCATCGGATACCCGAAAGGAAAGAAAGCCTGAGCTTCATACTTAAAAAACATTAATTTACCACTAAATTACTCCAATTGTTTTGCAAGAAATAATCAAAACAATTGGATTTTTTATTGTGATAAGATATTACTTAAAAATTACAAATTACACTTTCTCATTAGTTATTTCGAAACGTCTATATTTGACCATAAATCCAATTCCAAGAATAGGTCCAATCGCTAATATTGTAAAAACCCACGCCCAACCAATAATCCCCTGTATAATCGGGATTAGGTTTATTGAAAATATAGTAAGTAAGAAACCAATACACATTTGAAAAGTAAGGGCTGTACCTACATAATCAACCTCGGCTATTTCTGAAACTGCAGCTGAAAATTGGGCGGAATCAGCTATGATAGACATCCCCCAAATCATGGAGATTATTAACGTTAACCAAATATACTGCCCAAATGTAAAGCCTATTACTAACGAGCAGATAGCACTAATAAACATAGAAATAATCGTTAAATTGGCTCTTCCGGTTTTATCCGAGATTAATCCCCCTATCATACAACCAATCCCTCCAGCAATTCCTATTGAAATAAAGGAGGATAATGCAATAAACCAATGAGGAATTTCTGGTGAATAAGTTAAGAAACTAGCTGTCAAAAAAGCTGGAAGCCATGTCCACATCGCATACAATTCCCACATATGCCCGAAATAACCGTAGTTCGCAAGCATTACTGGTTTATTCAAAATAACTTTTTTTATTAACTTGAAGGAGAAAGGCGATTTATTAGGTACAATTGGGGCATCTTCTAAAACATAAGTTATTATTATAGCCGATAATAAAGCCAATCCTGAAGTACTAATTATCACGAGTTTCCAATTTAACGAAGAGAAAAACATAACTACAAAATGTGGTAATGATGATCCTACTGTTAATGCAGCTATTAAGACTCCGATTGCAAACCCACGTTTTTGTGGAAACCATTGTGATAAAATTTTTACTGCTATTGGATAAACACCTGCAAGAGTCATACCCGTTAAAATTCTAAGTAGAATACCTAAAAAAGCATAATGGACTAGAATTAGTAAGACATTTAATATTGCGCCTAGAAAAACTGAAATCGCAAAAATCTTTCGGCAATTAAAGCGGTCCGCAACCCCAAAATAGGAACTAAACAATGATCCTATTACAAAGCCAATAGGAATAGCAGCCGAAAGCCAAGCTTCTGAATGGGAGCTAAGGTTCCAAATTTCAATTAATTCGGGTGCAATCACTGATGCACTAAACCATAAGCTTAATGCACATAATTCTGATAATCCAATCCATACCAATGCTCTCCAAGAACCTTGAATCATATTATCCCCCCAAAAATAAATCCGAATCTCCTGCGAGTTCACATAAAGTAACTGTTTTAATTAGTCACGAGCGAAGTTAAGTATCAGGGTAAAGTTCTGATATACGCAAAGCGAAAAGAGTTAACCTTCCAAAAAACAAAATCATTCTTTGATCTATAGAAAAGGTAGATTGTCATTTACACAAAACTATTGACTATCTCTTGAATAAATAATACCAAATAAAGGATAAAATTCCTTCATAAATCTTATTATCGATAAAAAGAAAAATAATCTACTATTATCTCATATTGAAATAATAGTAGATTCTCATATTTTATACTATTAGTTATATAAAGCCTGCACCTCTACTGTTTGAAAGTAACCACCACTTACTTAATTGTCATGTTTACCTCTACCATCCATAGCATTATCAAATGGTGTATACGTCATAGTAGGTACTTTCTTTTTCACAAAAACACGATATATTGCCCGAACCAAAATGCTTGAAAAAATCAGACTTACAATAAGCGCTATGCTATTCCCAATATTCATGCCATCATCCTATCCTTTCGTTATAGTTTTTCTACTTTGCAAGTGTACTACCAATTAATGTAGGCAACTGTACGATTATATTGTCATCAAATATTGGACATACCCAAATTGTAAACATAATGATCTTAAATTTTAAATGTAATTAAATATCTATATTCTAATGGTCTACATATTATACTTCGACATTAAGCAAATTTTCCCTGTCGTTTGGTGTTCGTAGCGTTATGATCTCGCACATAAAACATCATGCTGGACCAAGCGGCCATCGAACACCCTAGTTGTAACGGTAATACCTCCATTGACATACTAATTTTCAAACAACATGAAAAAACAGCTGATAAGCTTCAGCTGTTCGTTCTTTATATATGCTTGGATTTTAAGCGTAGGTTTTTCCACATATGATAGTAAACTCCACCAGAAGTCATTACTGCTGGAACAGTAAAAATAAAGGAATATATAAATCCTTGGTCTGCAATGTGTTGAATTGTTCCAATGGTAAATGTCATAATTACCCACAAAATCATCGTTATAGCAAGAGCAATAGATGCTACTAGGTTTACAGGCTTTGCAAGACGTGATAATTTATCAATAGAAGACTCAGTATCACTATAAATGGGTGTTGTTTCTGGTGCTGCCTTAAAAATATGCATATCAGTACTAGAACAAACATGTGTCCAGCCACCGTAAGCAAATAACTCAAAATACTCCTCTTCTTCACTCTTCGATAATTTACGATAATCAATACTAAAAATGACGTCTTGTGGTTCACCCTTCTCTAGACCATAGCCCGCACATCGAAATCTTTTTAAATGCCAACCTTTTGCCGCTTCTTCACTTAATTTTTTCATATCGCGCTCCTCAGAAAAAGCTAAACCATATGATGCCATATATCTTTTATTTCGCACTATTTTTGCCCCCTTTGTAGTCCCTGTTCTGCCAACTGAATCATGACCTTTCTTCTTTCAATATCTTCGAGCAATATATCTCGACCTTTATCCGTTAAGACATAGACCTTTCTCCGAGAATCCGAATCATCATGTAGCTGAATAAGTCGTTCAGCTAATAGTTTTTTAATAATTGTATAAAGGGATGCAGGACCAATTACGAAAGTACCCTTTGTTGTCTCCTCTATTAAACTCATGACCGCATAGCCATGTCGAGGCTCCGTTAAGGCAGCCATAATATAAAAAACAGAATCAGTTAACTGCTCTAATGATTTCATTGTCTACACCTCCATATATCATAAAACGATATATCATTAAATAATATATCACTTTATGATATATTGAGCAACTCTATAAAAAATCCCCTCACAAGTCTTACTTGAAGGGGATCAATAATTCTTCGCTCTTTAATTATCATTGAATTGGGCGATTCCAACGTAGCTGATATCTGAACATTTCTTTTTTCATGTCCTTATTTAACAACAAAAAACTTATTGCTAATGGCATAGTAGTTCTTTAAAGTACGAACCAGCCGGATTTTTTTGCTCAGCGTTAATAACACCTATATTTTCTTCCCAAATAATGCGATGGTTTTTCATATCATTTGATAATACGATACTATCTACACTTCCTCGCTTCGTTTGTCGATAAGATACATTGGCTTGTTGTTGCAGATCAACATCTAATTTTTCATAGTCCTCTAACGCTTGATTGTACGAAGCTTTGGCGCTGACGCTTTGCTTTCGCGCAGAAAACATTTGCCGCTGACGCTTCGCTTTCGCGCAGAAAACATTTGCCGCTGACGCTTCGCTTTCGCGCAAAAAAACATCTGCCGCTGACGCTTCGCTTTCGCGCAAAAAAACATCTGCCGCTGACGCTTCGCTTTCGCGCAGAAAACAATATAGCTGTCGTCTTTCTTTCGCTACGGATAAATTGCCATAGGACATGGCGTTCGATTTACATTATGAAAGAATAATCTTTTATGACTGTACAAATTTCCACACTGTACTGCATGTACCATTTTTCTTTTCCGAATTGCTGTGCTACTAGATGTTTTGAATTGTCTTTCCATGCCTGAATGGCCTCTAGTGATTCCCAATAGGATACAGTAATGCCTTTCCCTTCTGCATTTCTGACACTTTCTACACGGAGAAAACCAGGCTGTTTTTGTGCTAGTTTATCCATCATTTCTGCCATCTTGGCATAGCCTTGTCCATCCTCGTCTGTTCTTTGTGATGTGAAAATTACGGCATAATATGTTTTCATAGCTATTTACTACCACCTTTTTATGTATTATTGTAAATGATATATACTGAATCGAAATATGGAATGCAGAAAGGACTGTGACAAATGGGTATTAATCCAAACATGGCTGAAATCGCTTCGCTTCTAGGTGAAACTTCAAGAGCTACGATGCTTGCTAGTATGATGGATGGTCGTTTTCACACTGCCAGTGAATTAGCTTATATGGCAGCTATTAAGCCCCAGACTGCTAGCTTTCATCTTGCAAAGTTAGTAGATGGTAAACTTGTGAAAGTAGAGAAGCAAGGTCGTCATCGATATTTTCAGTTAGCGGACGAAGAAATTGCTCATTTACTCGAATCTTTCTTAGCGATTTCTCCTCCCCCTGAAGTTCGTTCTTTAAAACAGTCTAGCCAAATGAAATTATTACAGAGTGCAAGAACTTGCTATGACCATTTAGCTGGTAAACTAGGCGTTCAATTAACAGACTCTTTGCTTAATGCAGGCTATCTAAAGCGAGAAGAAAAGCAGTTTCTTATAACATCTGAAGGTGTACAATTTTTTACGGATTTCGGTCTTGATTTAGATGAATTAAAAAGAAAGCGTCGATCATTTTCCCCTGCATGTTTAGATTGGAGTGAACGCCGTTATCATCTAGCTGGTGCTCTTGGTCAGGGGATCCTTGCCCATTTGTTAAATTTGGGATGGGTGACTCGTGTCCCGTCTATTCGTGCTATTAAAGTGACTGAAAAAGGAAGGGCTGGCTTTCAAGAAGTTTTTCAGTTAGATGTTTAAACTAGCACAAAGCTTTGCCTTCTTTCCACGGACAAACTATACTTGACGCTCCGCCGATATTTTTCTTGGGTACGCGGTAAAGTTGCGATTCACTAAATAAATACCAGCAATAATAAACAGCCCTCCTACGATTAACGATGGTTTTAATGGTTCATTCAATAATAGCCAGCCTGTTATCACACCGAAAAAAGGAGCTAAAAACAAAAAGGCACTCGTTTTTCCAGGATCACTATGTTGTAAAAGATAATACCAGCCGGCAAATTGAACAATTGACGAGAAAATGCTAAGCCATAATAAAATGAATACTGAATGAACATTCACGGTAAAAAATGGTTGTTCGAATACGAAACTTGCCATTAAAAGTAGTAAACCACCAAAAAGCATTTGATAGGCTGATAGCACCCATGTATCCAATAAAACACCCCATTTTTTAGCCAGTAATGTTGCAATTGCCCAAAAAATAGCTGAAAGAATACCAAAAAGAATGCCGATTTTTCCTCCGATCTGCATACCCATTGTAATCGTAACACCCATTAACCCCAAGAAAACACCACACCATTGATACAATCGGTAACGAGCTTTCGTAAATATTGTAGCAAATATAACGACAAATAACGGATTCGTAAATGTTAGAATAGAAGATTCACTTGCCGTAATTGTCCGCAAGCTTAAAAAAATACAGCCCATTACACCCGCAGTTTGAAACGCCCCTATCGTTAACATTTTCATCCAGCCTTCTTTTGAAGTGGGATGAGGTCTTTTTATCGCTAATACGACGACAGCCATTAAAATCCCTGCCAGTATAAAGCGGAGTGCAGCCAATAACAGTGGAGATGCATAAGACAATCCAAATTTAACAACGGCAAACGAAGATCCCATGAAAAAGGTCGTTAAAACTAACAATGCTGTAAATTTATAAATATTCATTATTTGTCCCCCTTTTCTATATTTAAGGACATTATAGATAGGAAAAACTACAACTCTTATCGAAGTATGAAATACATATAACGGAGGAAGGAACTTTTTTCAGTTTCATTTCATTTTCTTATGCGTATACTTAGTTAAATATAGGTACTAGGAGGAAGCTGCCTTGAAAATATTACTAGCAGAAGATGATGCACGATTAAGGAGAAATATCGTTCATATTTTAAAGAAAGAATTTCACAATGTGACAGAAGCGGAGAACGGCCAGGAAGCGCTAGACCATACGCTTACTGAGCAATACGACCTTGTTATTTTAGATTGGATGATGCCGAACCTTAGTGGAATTCAAGTGTGCCAGCAGCTACGAAATACTGGATTCAATAGTAGTATTTTAATGTTAACAGCGAAGGACGACACAGAGGACATCATTAAAGGACTTGATAGTGGCGCAGATGATTACATAGTAAAGCCATTTAAAATAGAAGAATTGTTAGCAAGAATTCGTGCATTATTACGAAGAAAAGATAAAGTAATAGAACAGGTCATCCAAATAGATCAATTACAGTTGAATGTAGATTCCCGTGTGTTTTTGTACAATAATGAAAGTATAGATCTAACGAAAAACGAATTTTTACTGTTAGAATATTTATTTATCAATAAAGGTCGTGTACTAACGAGAGAACAAATTTGTATTTATATTTGGGGCTACGATTACGATGTTTCGAATAATTCCTTAGATGCTTTAGTCAAGCTTGTTCGAAAAAAAATTGATGATAGTCAATCCAAATCACGTATTCAAAATGTTAGAGGGATTGGCTATAAACTGAGGGAAGACTAATGTTTCATAAAACGAAAAAAAAATTATCCTTTTTGTATGCAACACTTTATTTTTTGCTATTTTCACTATTCGTTATTGTTCTATACTTTTCCCTCGTAAAATTAATGGAAAATCAACAAATAAACGAATTAGAGGATTTTTATGTTCGGCAAGAGCATGATTTCTTTGAACATGTTCATGCCAACACTAAAACTTTAAGTTATGATCCAAATCGCAGTTTTTTTTACTATATTTACACAAAGGATCATAAGTTTGTCCATGGTGACGAATCTTACAAGGGGCTGAAAAATCAGATTGAAAAAGTGTTTGGCAATAGCAATCCAGATGAGGACCTCGTACAGCATTATGACTGGCAAGAAGAGCATTTTCTACTTTTAAAAAAGCCAATATTTAACGATGATACAATAGCTGGTTATATAATCGTTGGTAAATCTGTGACGTCACAGCATCATTTTTTTCAAATGACAAAATATTTACTGATGTTATTAACTTGTATTTCAACGGTCTTAATCGGTCTGCTGTCCTATTATATGGCTGGGAAAGCGATGGTACCTATTCAATGGTCGTTCGATAAACAAAAAAAATTCGTATCCGATGCATCCCATGAATTACGAACACCATTAAGTATTTTTTATAGTTCACTTGAAATTTTAGAAGTAGAGGAAGCAAAGCAATTAAGCCCTTTTGGAAAAGAATTAATTACGGATTTAAAAGATGAATCTGAAATAATGAAAGAGCTCATAGATAAATTGCTGTTCTTAGCAAGGCATGATCAGCAACAGGTTTCCATTCAAAAAGAAATCATACCATTATCAACTTTACTCAAAAAAGTGGGCACGAAATTTCAAAGGATTATGCCTCCTGACATCCAGTTTTCTACTGAAATCCAAGAAAACATAGAGCTACTTGGTGATGCTTCAAAAATACAAGAGCTACTCTATATTCTTTTAGACAATGCGATAAGATATACAAATAGTGGAACAATAACACTAACGCTTTTAAAAAATAAAGATTCTGTAAAAATTACTGTTGCTGATAGCGGCGTTGGTATGACTGAACAGGAATTGCCTTTAGTGTTTGAGCGATTTTACCGAAGTGATGCTGCTCGTCAACGAAATGGCACTGGTTTAGGTCTTGCCATAGCAAAAGCAATAGTGGAGCAACATGATGGGAAAATTTACGCGACAAGTAAAGTAGGTAAAGGTACTACATTTCATATTGAATTCCCTATATAATTCAACATTAAGGAAGCGGGGCTTTTTAAAATGGCACCGCTTCCTGTTAACTTCTTTCATCATTCTGTTTCTATAGCGAAAGCAAAGCGACAGCCACAATTATACCGAGGCATAATGGATTTATTGTTGTGACGTTGAAATATTTACTCTTTTTATGAGCTGACTTACTGTTCTCGCTACAAGCACTAACATCGTCATCCCCCCCGAAACCACATAAAACATAATAACCAACTTATTTTCTGTATCCGTTCCAATTAGCACTCCATGAACGAGTGATAATAACCATGCTGGTAACACAAGAAAGTGAAGTTTTTTCCATAAGGAGCGATTCATTGTACGAATCCATAAATCCGATGTCATTATGACCATTAAAAACAAATAAAATGCTATTGTTCCAAGTGCCGATGGTAGAGACTGATAGTTAGCTGAGAATGGAATTAAAATTCCTATTATACTATACGGCTCATATTGATCGATTAAAAGCACTAACATATGCGCTATTACGGTGATTAATCCTAGCCATCCTGCATTTTGATGTATATGAAAAATTAGATTTTTATAGGATTTGACAAATGATGATTTTCTCAACAACCCAAATATAATGGAAATTGTAAAGTAAAAATACGCTAAAAACCCTAATAATCGAATCCATTCCCACGTACTGATGATCATCTATTTCACCCCCGTCATTCTCCAGTTTGCTACTTGCCCTTCTTTAACAATGAAACGGGCACTATGTTGACAATTATTTTTGAACCATTGCTGCAATTCGCTTTCATCCATAAGAAAGCACAGTTTGGCACCAACCTCTGCATCACATAAAGAGGGTGTTACGACTGAAGCTTGTAATACCTCAGTATTTGCAATTTCACCTGTTTGTCCGTTTAATAAATGATGCTTCTTCCGTGTTCCTTGCGTCCAGCTTCGATAAACTCGATTAGATGTAGCGATGGCACCTGTTTTCATCCTAATCGAGCTAATTTCCTTGTCGATATCCCAGGCATCTGCAACACCGATTGTCCAAGTCTTGTCCCCAGAAGACCACATTTTCATGTCCCCTCCCCCGTCTATTAGTCCATAATCAGGAGATATCTCTTCTTCAAGCCAATTCGCCAATTTTTCAATGGCATATCCTTTAGCAAATCCACCTAAATCAATTTCCTGCTGCGCTACCTTCATTACTTGCTCATCGCCTAGAAATTGAAATGGTTGATCTGCAATCAGAGGTTTGTTTTGAAATGCCTTGCTGTTTGCTGCATTAAATGGAAAAGATTGATTGTAGCCATGCTGTTCTAATTGGCGTTTAAGATACGGTGAAAATAAACAATTAGAAAGTTGATAATATTGATCCGCTTGCATTAAACAATCATATAGTAACGAACTAATGCGTAACGTTTCGCCAATTGCCAAATCATTTAGTTGTGCTAATTCATTATTCGATTGAAATCTTGACCATTCTTTTGCTACATATTGAAGCCATTTCTCAGCTTTTTCTTTCCATACGACATGAACACCTTTTGGCATAGCTAGATAAAATTCAGTATTCATTATTTGCAAAGTTAGTGTATCCACACGACCAACTCCATTAAGTTCTTTTCGTTTTGCGCTCGCTTTTGACAGCAGGCTGACTTGTAATTTCAAAGTTTGTCCAATCCAGCTGTACGAGTTCTTTTTCTTTCTTCGTCATATTTTTCTGATCTACTTCCTGAACATTATTTGTACGTCTAGTTTCGGCTTCTGTTGGACTGTTAATTTGGGTTAGTATCGCTGCAGATAAAAGTATCCCTGACGTCCCTAATACCCATTTTGCCTTTTTCGGATCTTTCATAGTGCTTCCCCCCTAATTCGTAATTGGTTGGCAGACAAATGTTTGATTATTCTCTTGCCACTCTGCTATATAACCTAAGCCATTTGTTATTGTACTAATAGGTACATATAATTCATCATTCATGTAAAATACTTGTGCAGGAGATGGTGTTTTCATATTGTTATCATAAACAACGTTAGTTCCAGCTCGGTAAATTAATTCATTTGCTTCATTTTGAACATCTAAGATTTTACTTTCTTTGTAAAATGTCGCTTTCGCTCCCAAAACTTGTGCTACAGCTTTTCCAGGTACAAAAAGTTCCCCGTCTTTTGGTACAATAAAAAAGCTTAGCTCCTTGTTTGTCCCTTCTACCTTTAACGTGGCTTTTTGAGGATTTGTAAAAGGTAGCACTTCTTTATCTACAGCAACTGTTCGTGTCCAAATATTCCAAGTACCTTTCGCACTTACTGCGTCTTGAAAATAATAAGTTTCACCTTCATCATCATCATCGTAATATTTCTCATCGTCATCATCATCATCGTCGTCTTTGTAGTCCTTATATTCTTTATACTTTTCATGTTTTTTATCTTCATGTTTTTTATCTTCATGTTCGTGATCATCCGCATGTACGACTACGTCATTTGACATAAAACCTGCCAATATGAGAACTGCAACAAGACTAATTTTTTTCATCTTCATCTACACTACTCCTTTCCTTTGACTTCATTGTAGGTGTCAAAAATGATACAAGACTGAAATTTTCAAACAAATTTTTACATACACTAAAAAACCATTTCTATGGACAGATTTTTCTGCTAAGAAATGGCTTATTTCAAAATTTATGTTTTAATATATATAATATTGGTGAAAACTATCCTACAATTATAAAAATCAGCATAACATTAAATTACGAAGAACCAATTTTGAAAGGAAAATATGTCTTACATGAAGGTTAACATTAAAATTATTGAAAAACTTACAGAAGAAACATGTACATTTAACATTCACAAACTAACGTCTTTTATTAAAGATATTGTATCAACTCTTGAAAAAAGCTCGGACAACTATTTACTAGCGAAGTCTATATCAAAAAACGAACAAGAAAAAATTCCTTATTCCAATATATTTTATTTAGAATATCTTGAACGGAAAATATTCATTTATACAAATGATACTATTTTTGAAACAAAAAGCCCTTTATATAAATTGGAGCATAATCTTCCCAATAACTTCATCAGAATCTCAAAAACGATCATCATCAATATTCATTTTTTAAATAAATTTTTGGTTAAGCCTAACGGTAATCTTGAAGCCTTTCTCTCGAATGAAGAAAAAGTAATTGTGTCAAGAAAATATGTATCTTCTTTGAAAAAGGCGCTAAAAACATATTCCAAAAGTCCACTTATGTATTGATTTTCACCACATATGTTTCGACGTATTTCTTTATTCCCTCTTTGATGCCATGATGAATAACATCAAAGGAGGCAATAAAGAATGTATAACATCATTAGAGAAGTAGTTTTAAGAACGCCATTGCCAGTATGGCTATTACTAATTATTTTAATAAAAAGAGGTATCGCTATTTCCCAGGAAAGGCCAATCAATTTATCTAAAATGTTTTTAGTTCCTTTTATATTTATAATATGGGGATTTGAGAAAATGATCTCTCAATTTTCACACTTAGAATGTTGTTTGATGAGCTATTTCTTTTTCATATTTCCTGGGACTTTAATTGGTTATTTATTGTACAAAAAATATCAAATGTTCTTTAAACAGGGATCAGTAATTATGAGAAAGAAGTGCTATCTTCCATTGATCATTATTCTAATAAACTTTTTAGTGAAGTATCTCTTAAATGTAACCTTAGGCATCTCGCCATCATTTTATAATGACCTTTCATTTAATATCATTTATTCTGCTATAAATGGACTATCTATCGGACTTTTCTTCGGGGGAATTCTTTTTACATATTATGTACAAAAAGAATTAAACAAGCCTATCTTATTTTGAGAGGAAGACATTTCGTTGCAATTAAAAAACAGACTATTTTCAGGTTTAGGCACTGGTGCATTTATTTTTATGATGGTTTTACTATCGAGAAAAAATATCATTTCTTCGGAAGCTGAGATTATTAGTGTATTCATAATCTCAGCTTGCGCAGGTATTTTTACAATTATTTTTGACATTGAAAAATTGAACTATTTGTTTGCTTTAGTCATCCATTTTATCATGATGTTTCTAGTAGTCTTTTCTATATCTTTATATAACAAGTGGGTAGATCATTTTTTAAGCGTAGATTTTCTTGGCGGTTTTTTATTACTCTATTTATTTGCTTGGATCATAACACTTACTAAGACTAAAAAAGAGGCGAATGAGCTAAATGACTTACTAAAACAGCTAAAAAAATTATAAAGGGAATGAAGCTGGGACAAAAAGAAAAAATGTTAGACTGATTGTATTTCGGTCTAACATTTTTTTGATTTACAAAGGAATACTCTACTCATTGAAGTGGAAAAGTTATTATCTATTTTCGCTGTTTTTCATAATCATCGAGTCCTGTCCCAGTCCCCCTATCATACAAACGAATCGTAAAAAGATAAATCAAGCTTCATTAAAACGAGGGCACTGAAAAAGTCCATATCTTCTCACATTGCGAGGTATTCAACGATTTAATCGTTGAATACCTCGCTTTTTTCATTTGGCACTGTGACTCTACT
>NZ_JAQZSD010000062.1:0-32429 GCF_028674935.1 Lysinibacillus sp. CNPSo 3705
AGAACGCCGCCAAACCATAGAGTTGCGCCGCCAACGAAGAAAAGAACGCCGCCAAACCATAGAGTTGCGCCGCCAACGAAGAAAAGAACGCCGCTAAACCATAGAGTTGCGCCGCTAACAAGCAAGAACCCCCGCTAAACTTCGAAATCCCACCGTTAGGCACAAGACTTAAGTCAAGTCACTTTGCCTGTTTTATCCATCACTCCGGAATATATTTCCGTCAAAATCTCGGACACCGCTGGTAAACCCGAAACTCGTCAAAAAAACACCGTAAAAGGTTAGATTGCATGTCTAACTTTTTACGGTGTGAAAATGAAGCGTTTACTCATGTCGATTAGATTCAGCGTTGAGTAATTTTGCAAAAATATCTCGTAATGTTTGTACTTCCTCAGCTGACAGCATACCAAACATATTTTGTATAATTGCGTTAACTTGCTGGCGGGAATCTTCTAAAATATTTTCGCCATCAGCAGTAATTTTCAATTGGGATGCTCGTCGATCTGTTGCATGCTGTGTTTTTTCAATAAAGCCAGCATTAATGAGCTTACTTGTTAAAACAGTGACACCACCTGTCGTCACTTTTAACCGATCAGCAATGGCAGAAGGGCGTTTTGGTCCCTCCTGCGATAAGTAGTCTAAAATTAAAATATGGGATTTTGAAAAGCCGAGTACATTATGATTATTCCACTCGTTTGCCCACTTACGCTCTATGGAAGATACTACTTCAAATAACGAGGTAATGGCTCTTTCTTTTTCTTGATCCATATAAGGTCAACTCCAAAACTGTTTTAACTTTCTTGTGCCAATCTTGTCATCGCGTTTAACTCATAAGCACGTACTCTGCGTGGAATAAAACGGCGAATGTCCATCTCATTGTACCCAACTTGAATACGTTTTTCATCAATTAAGATTGGGCTTCGTAACATTCTTGGGTGAGCTTGGATGATGGCAAACAACTCTTGGATAGAGAGCTGATCAATATCAACATTTAAATTTTTAAAATCATTTGAGTTCGTTGCAATGATTTCGTCTGTTCCATCTTCTGTCATGCTTAAAATTTCTTTAAATTCAGCAAGTGTTAGTGGATGTGAAGTAATACGTTTTTCTTTATATTCGATTTTGTGATCTTTTAACCATTTTAATGCTTTTCTGGATGAAGAACAGCTCGCTTGTGAATAAATTGTAACTGTCATTCTTCATTCCCCGCTTTCTTTTTTAGAATTATATTTAATATATATCTTATTAGTAAGTTAATTAGGTTATACATATATCTTACTAGTAAGCTATTTATAAATCAATAGTTTTTTGAAAATTTTTAAACAGAAATGAATTTTTTCTACTACACTAAAATATACGCACAAAAGAGCGAAAAGTTTCGCGAATTCAGCTTACAATGATGTAAGTTTACTCAATTAATAATAGAAGCTCATAGAAAAAAGAGAGAGGTTCTAATATAGAGAGAAATAGTCTGATTTGAAGGAGATAGCTATATTGTTAATCCACTGATTATTATTATGATTTAATGCAGGTTTTTATGCATAGATAAATAAATTTTTTATTTCGGGGCTGAGAAGAGGGCTGTTTTCTGGCTTGAATGAGCAAGGGAACTGCTCAGGTAGGTCAGAGGACATTATTGAGTTGGACAAGGAACAGATCTGGTAGGCCGAGGAACAGACCGGGTTTGCCAAGAAACCGCTCGGGTAGGCCATGGAGCAGATCAGGTTTTGCCAAGAAACCGCTCGGGTAGGGGCCAATGAGCAGATCGGGTTTGCCAAGAAACCGCTCGGGTAGGCCATGGAGCAGATCAGGTTTTGCCGAGAAACCGCTCGGGTAGGCCATGGAGCAGATCAGGTTTGCCAAGAAACCGCTTGGTTAGGCCGAGGAACTTAATCAAATAGCTCAAAAAACCACGCATGTAGTTAAAGAACCACCAAATTGCTACAATCGATACTCGATTTCTAGACAAAAAAAGAGGGCAGCCCCGAATTGATCCATGAATCACAGCGGAAACTGCCCATATTGATAATATTTCTAGTTTTGTTGTCCTGAAGTAAACCAGTCTTGGACATTCCAAACCTTTGTTGCTAAACCTTCATAGAAATCAGGTTCATGGCTTACTAGTACGATTGTGCCTTTAAATTCTTTCATGGCACGTTTTAGCTCATCTTTTGCATCGACATCCAAGTGGTTTGTCGGTTCGTCAAATAGAAGCCAGTTTGCTTCATCCATCATGAGCTTACATAAACGAACCTTTGCTTGCTCACCACCAGATAAAGAATTAAGAGGGCGAGTAATATGCTCCGTTTTTAGTCCCGCGCGTGCTAATGCCGCACGTACTTGTGCTTGCTCCATAGAAGGGAAGGCATTCCAGACGTCATCTATAGGAGTGATTTTTTCAGCTTTTACTTCTTGTTCGAAGTATGATGGGTAAAGATAGTCACCACGAATTACTTTTCCATCTAGCGGATTTATTTTGCCTAACATTGTTTTTAATAATGTTGATTTACCTACACCGTTCATACCAACTAAAGCAATTTTTTCCCCACGTTCAATCGCAAATGTAAGTGGAGGAAGTAACGGCTTGTCCTTGTCATAGCCAATGACTAAGTTTTCAGCCTCTACTACATAACGACTTGAAGAACGTGCTTCTTTAAAGCCGAATTCAGGCTTTACAGCTGTTTCAGGACGATCGATACGCTCTAAACGGTCAAGCTGCTTGGCGCGAGATTTTGCACGACCAGTAGTTGAGTAGCGAGCTTTATTTTTCGCAATGAAATCCTCTTGTTTTTTTATGAACTCCTGTTGTTTTTCATAAGCATCAATATGCTGGCGCTTATTGATTTCAGCAAGCTCTAAAAACTTTTCATATGTCGCTGTATAGCGAGTTAATTTTGAAAATTCTAGTTGGAAGATAACATCCACCGTGTCGTTCATAAACTCGGTATCATGCGAAATTAATAAGAAAGCGTGTGGATAGTTCTTTAAATAGTTTTTCAACCATGTAATATGCTCTTCATCTAGATAGTTCGTCGGCTCATCTAGTAATAAAACTTTTGGTTTTTCAAGTAATAGCTTAGCTAGTAAAACCTTTGTACGTTGACCACCTGAAAGGGCAGCAACATCACGTTCTAAGCCAATTGCATCAAGACCAAGACCGCGTGCAACCTCTTCAATTTTCATATCAAGAGAATAGAAATCTCCTGCATCCAGAGCATCTTGCACTTCAGCCATTTGCTCTAGTAAATCTTCTAATTCTTCTGGTGTTGCTTCAGCCATTTTTCCCGTAATTTCATTAAGCTCTTCTTCTTTTTTATATAAAGGAAGAAATGCGTCACGTAATGCATCACGCATAGTTCGGCCAGCTGTCAATACAGTGTGCTGATCTAAATAGCCGTAATGCGTTCCTGGAAGCCATTCAACTTTACCAGTATCGTGGATTGTTTGACCTGTAATGATGCCCATTAATGTTGATTTACCAACACCGTTTGCACCTACAAGACCAATATGATCACCTTCAACTAGACGAAAAGAGACGTCTTTAAAAAGTGTACGGTCACCGAAAGAATGACCTAAATTTTCAACTGTTAATATTGCCATTTACGTTCCTCCGAGAGAGCGGCCTAAGTTATTTTATGACCGCCGATATCATTTTTATAGTTCTGCTAATTGTTTATTTAATTGCGCTAGCGTAGCTTCCATATTTGCAAGACGTTGCTCTGCTTTTGCTACTTGATCATTATGACCTGTAGATTCAAGCTTTTCGATGTCGCCTTGTAAATTCATATAATCCATTTTTAACTCTCTAATTTGATATTCAATATCACTTTTTGATGGCATGATGATGGCTCCTTTATGTGTATAGTTGTATAACGAATGCGTATCAATTATGTCTCTGCATAATTGCGTCCCAGAATCGGCTTTGTGCTTGCACAAATTTCGATCCTTGACATCCGCTGAAAGAAGTTAAAGCGATGGAGGTTTTTTTATCCCCCACCGCTTATTAGTTACTATCAATCGGGTACTAATGTTGCTTGATTTCACTTCTATAATTAAAGATGAAATTCTTTTATATTGTATCATATCCACCTTCAAAGAATCACTAAGTAGAAGCGATATTGTGTCGATCGTAAGCGAAATCTAAAAGTAATGACTGTAGTGCTTCATTGTTATTTGCTAGATTGAGCTGTCGTTGTTTTTTTACAGCTCGTTCGCTTCGGGCCTCGTGTAATAAAAACTCCATGACAGCGTTTTGGATTTGTGATTGCTTCATTTTGCGACCAAGTCCAAGGTGAATAAAGCCGTTCTGTTCGCGAGGGAAGGCATGTAATAGCTCAGCCTCAGTTTGTGCAAGCGTAATACAAGGTACACCATAAGAGGCGATTTTATAAGGTGTATAGTTAGCATTGCAAATAATGACATCTGCTTTTGGTAATAGTTTTAGGAGTGCGTTTTTATCACGAAGAATGGCGGTATTACGACGACTAAGCACCATCATTTGCAGATCATCGGTTGCGTGGCGATAGCTATCATCAATCATCACTGTAATTTGTAGTGGAATTTGTAGCTGCGTTAAGTGTCGAAGAGTACGGTAGGTTAAGTTATGCTCGTCCCCATCCTCAAAAGCAACAACAATATGAGGTGGATTTTCAGGTATTTTACTGTCGGGTCTATCATCAAATTTCTGAAAAGCTTGTGGTAATGCGAAGTTGAAACTCCCCCCAATATAATGGGATGGTAAATAATCTTTAACTTCTTGATAGAGTGCTAGCAATACACAGTCACAGGCTTGGCCACCCTCACCAAAATCATCAAAATGAATAATAGTTTTGCAGAACGGTCGTAAATTTTGTACTTGCCAGCTTTCGGAGTTACGACCATCTCTTACAATTAAATCAGGCTGAATACCTTTCATTTGCTTTGGTAGCTCATCGAAATGTTCAAATAAGATTGGCGAGAGATTTTCATTCATTAAAATTTGAATTCCATCGTTTGAAGGGGTCTTTACAAATATGAAAACTTCTTGATTTGTAAGTAGCTTTGCCAGCGTTGCAACCCGTTCAAAAGGATACAGCCCTTTATCGATACAGCTTTCAATAATGAAAACAATCGTCTTTTTTAGTTCCGTTGTTTGAATTTCGTTTTGCAAATGTATCCCATCCTTTCATCCGTCTATTTAAACTATGGTGAATGATGGGCAAGTATGTGTAAAATTAGGATTATTAAATCAAATTTACCGGGGTATAATTGCTAAAAACCTAAAATTAAATGAGTAAGAGCTCTTTCTTTGACCGATAAATAAAGTAGAGTTTGCAAGAAGATACATAGTATTGTTGCAGTTTTTTAACAAAACTTTTGTTCCGTATAGAAGGGGGTACAACCAATGGGAATGCGCGCGGCGATTGTTGTAGGGGCTACTGGATTAACAGGTACCTCTCTTGTAGAACAATTATGTGAAAATGATGAATACATTTCAGTTACGGTTATTGCACGAAGAGCGCTAGCATTTACGCACCCAAAGCTAGAAGTGAAAATTCGTAATTTTGATGCTTTAGAGGAAAAAGATATCGAATTTGCACATGAGCTTTATTGTTGTTTAGGAACAACAATGAAAAAGGCAGGATCACGTGAGGAATTTGAGAAAGTTGATTTTGAATATCCGTTAACGATTGCCTCATTAGCAAAAAATCGAGGAATCCCACATATGTTAGTCATTACAGCAATGGGTGCAAATGAAAGTTCGCCATTTTACTATAATCGAGTGAAAGGGAAGCTTGAACATGATCTTATGGAACTAGGCTTACAGAGACTTTCGATTATTCGCCCATCTCTATTGGTTGGCGATAGAGAGGAATTTCGCTTTGGTGAAAAGGCGGGAGAGAAAGCTTTAAAATTAATAAAGCCATTATTAGTTGGGCCATTAAAGCGTTCAAGAGCTATAGAAGCTTCCCAGGTTGCGAAGGCGATGATTATTATTGCGCTATCTGGTAATAAACAGTCAGTTACAATTTATCCATCCCAGGAATTGGCTAAGCTAGATTTCCCTGAAATGCAGGATGATGATGTTTCAAGAGAGCAATTATTTAATTGGAATAAGCACAGTTCTAACGATGAAGAAGATAAAGTAAATCGTGAAGTCATTATTAATCGAGATAAATATAAAATAGAGGAAACCGTTGTAGATAAAGAAGTAAAATTCCAACGTCGTGAGGATAAATAAAACGTTTGTCACCATAACGTGAAGTTGATTGCCGTTCCAACTGGGCGCTTTGTAGCTGCCGCTTCGCTTTCGCACAGAAAACATTTGTAGCTGCCGCTTCGCTTTCGCACAGAAAACATTTGTAGCTGCCGCTTCGCTTTCGAAACATTTGTAGCTGCCGCTTCGCTTTCGCTACAGAAAACATTTGTAGCTGTCGCTTCGCTGGAGGTTCTCATCAGTGACGCGGTGATCCTTAAGAAGTCGGCCAGTCTCCACTACAATCATTTTACATATGGTATATGTTTTAACAAATGTCATCCTTAACTTTTGGTGATGAATAAAATAATAATGAACATATCAGGCACGTTGATTAGGGAAATATAGGTTTATAATTATCTATAAAGGGATTTTTTCATTACATGTAATATATATTCATTTTTTGCTGATTATAGCTACAGGCTACTCGACGCCCGCCCGCAAGTAGCCTGTAGCGAAAATTAGCCCCTCTAACTATGGATGAAAGTGGTTAACCAATTCATCTGTGAAAATATTATTTTAATAACAGGTAATCAAAATGCCAAAGTCTCTTCGAAAGCATATTTCTTGTGTAGACACCGTTCCGCCTAAAGACTGAATTTACGGTTTTAACTACTACAATTCTTTCCGTGTCTCTTTTCATTTGTTACAATATTATTGTAGAAATGAATGTGGAGGCAAAGCGAAAATGAAAATTTTACTCGTTGATGGCACAATGTTTGGTCGTAAAACTGGTGCTATCTTAGAACAAGTGGAGCAATATATTAAAGAATTAGATGCAGGTTTCGAGTTAGAAATTATGCATTTTAGTCAATATAAGCATCAAATTGTAGACGGTACACCGTTAAATGATGACATGAAAGAAATGATTCAAAAGTTCGAAGAAGCGGATGCGTATATTATCGCTACACCAATTTTCCAAGCATCGATTCCAGGCGTTTTAAAAAATGCATTTGACTTCTTGCATCCGAAAACAATGCGCTATAAGCCTGTATCGATTGTGGCAAATGGTGGAACGTATCAGCACCATTTAGTAGTAGAGAATCAGTTGAAACCAATTTTAGACTACTTCCGTGCACTTGTAACTCCGAACTATGTATACACACACACATCTCACTTTGATGCAAATAATCATATAGTCGACGAAGATGTTCATAATCGTTTACGTGAATTGGCTCGTGTTTTTGTACAGTATTGTGAAATGAGCAAAACATTACCGAAAGAACCGATTGATCAACATTAAAATAAAACTCATCCCTTGCGCAGTGGAAAGAAATCACTGTGCAGGGGATTTTTCTTTTCAAGTATCCATTTACGATGTGATAAAATAGGATTTTAGTGAAACGGAAGGGAGGGCTGCTCATGCAGGACATCGCTATACTAGAAAAACAACGCTGTAGTCTAATATTGACGAATAAGGCGAAGGAAGCGGTAGAGGAATGCTCAGCAAACGAGCATGCCTTTTTTGCCTTACAAAAAATATTCACCGTCTATATCGAAAAGCGCAAAGCAAAAACAGTTGGTGAAACATTTTTATCGATTTATTTTAATGCGGAGCAAAATGAAAAGCTAACCGACGTCATTGCTGAGAAAACAGCCATTATGGATTGTGTGCTAAAGGTTGAAGGATTGCTAGCAACAAATATTCGTTTTGTACATATGCGAGGCCCAATCAATACGAACCGACGCTTACCAGCAGCATTAGAATTTGTGACAAGACCTAATAATGGAGCAGGGATTCCGCTTGATCTTCATACAAAAATAAGAGCGCTACCGATAGCCGAAGAACGCACAGAATATGTGAAAAAGCGTATATCAAGTTGGGAAGGCTATTTAAAAATTCAAGAACGCGATGCGACCATTGATGATATTCATACAGAGTTTAAGCAAAGCTATTTTAACGAAGATTTTACTAGGCTGACAATTGTCTGCCCTTATATAAAATCGAAGGAATGGAAGAAGCTTGAAGGGTTAAGTGTGAGCATTCAAGGGGTACGCGGTGAAATTGGACAAGTATTGAAGGCGAATGCAGGAAAGCAGACAATAGAAATTGACTTAAAGCCTTTTGTACAGGATTTAGCACGTAAAGATCAACTTAACCTTCGTTCAAAGCAAGCAAGCTTTAGTAATTTTGCGACATTGAGTCAAATTAGACGATTACGCAATGGTTTTACAAAACTAGAAAAAGGCGAGGCAGTTAACCCTAATTTAGAGACAATACTATTTGAAAAACGCCCAACTGTCCGAGCATCCAAGCTTCGAGAGGATATTGTTTTTCACAATAATTTAAACGAATATCAAAGACGGGCTGTTTTAGGAGCATTGTCTGTTGAAGATTTGTATGTGATTCAAGGACCTCCTGGCACAGGTAAGACAACTGTTATTTCTGAAATTTGTCAGCAAAATGTTAAGGCGGGCTTAAAAACACTCGTAGCTTCCCAATCAAATCTCGCCGTTGATAATGCTTTAGGACGACTTCTTTCCAATCAAGAAATTCGAATTTTACGTTACGGTAGAACGGAAAGCATAGAAGAAGAGGGTAAAAAGTTTATTGAGGAAAATGTTGCGCTTCATTGGCGTGAGCAAACTCTCGTAGCGATTGAAGAGGAAATAACAGCTTTTACAGAACGTGAGCAAGAACTAAAATCAAGTATTATCAAAGCTGAAGAAGAGCTAGCAAAGCTTGAGGCGTGGCTTGAGGAGTTAACAAAGGAAATAGCTGCAAAAGAGCATGCCGCAATAGATGAGCCAATTTTACAGCAGGAAATACAAGCGTTAAAGAAAGAATTAAAGGCAGCAAAAGCTGAACAACAGGAGCATGAGGCACATAAAGAGCATTACGAAAAACAGCTGGCGCAAATCGAGCCTGCTGTAAAGTCGCTTGAACAAACCCTTGCTGAAAGTCCATCTATAGAGCAGCTGAAGCTTACTATAGAAGAAACTACTCAAAAAATTGAGCAATTGGAAGCAGCTGCTCAATATAAGGAGCTGCAAGAGCAAAAGCAGCATTTAGCACTGCAGTTCAAAGATATCCAATCGAAATATGAAGAGGAAAATAATCGTCTTCGATTAATGAAGGAAGCCGAACAATATATTAGTAATTTAACGTCCTATGAGCGAATTGAACGATTTTTACAGCACTATCACATTCGCCCATCCTATGTGCTGTCACAGCAAATTAGCCGTTTGCAACATTTAGAGGATGCCAAAGATTTAGAGGCGTGGGCAACCATCAATTCACGTCTACAAAAAGCGATCGCAAAACTTGAACCGTTAGTATCCGATGAAGAAAAAGAACGTGCCCTTGCTAAAAGTAGAGTGCAGCAAGTTCAATCGTTTTCATTGCAAAACCTAACAGGTGTTTTTGCACAGCTCAATACAGCCTTTCAAGATGATCAAACACCACCTGCCGAGCAAATTGAGCGTTTCTTGCTCGGATTATATATGCGTCGTGATTTTGTCTGGCAAAAGGGTGTAGCTCTTAAACAACAACAAGATCATAAAGATCGGGAGTTTGAGTCCTTGCGTAAAGGTATTGCAGGCCTATTACATCAAGAATGCGCCATTACTAGCTTTGACGTCCAAAGCTTGCAACGACAATTGCAGCCATTTTTACAGCATACAGAACGACTTCAGCAGTTAGCTGAGGCATTCCAAATTGATGCTGAGCCAGAAGAGTCTGTAGAACATTTGAAAATGCTCGTATCACAATCGAAATCTTCACTTCAAACAGCACGTCAACAACTTGAGGCAGTGGAGCACGCTAATTCACAGCTCCTACCAAAGAAAGCGGCACTTCAAACAGCGCAGACGAACTTACAAGAGATTGAACTACAGCTAACACAATTAGAAGAAAATATAAAAGAAATTAATATAGCTGGATTGAAGAAGGAGAAGCAGCTTACAGCATGCACAAAGCTTCTTCAATCAACACCAGAGCGCACTTTCGAGGAAGTAGTGGAAGCAATTGCATCCTCGAAAACAGCAATAGTGGAATTACAGCGCAAGGAACAGCAACTACCTCTTCGCAAAAAATTACAAGAGCAATGGCGTGACAAGTTACAAAATGCTACTGAATACGATTTAGATGAAATTCGTAAATTATATGTGCGTCATGCGAATGTGATCGGTACAACATGCGTTGCTTCGGCAAGTAAGGAGTTTATGGAGAACTACCCGACATTTGATGTTGTTATTATTGATGAAGTTTCGAAGGCAACACCACCAGAGCTATTATTGCCAATGCTTAAAGGTAAAAAAGTTATTTTAGTAGGCGATCATCATCAGCTACCTCCACTACTTGGAGACGATACGTTGGAAGAAACGTTAAAGGCGATGCTCGATGAAAATCCAAACTTTGACGGCGCACAGGAGTTGAAAAATTTACTGCGTGAATCACTGTTTGAACGTTTATTTAATAATTTACCGCAAACACATAAGCAGATGCTGGCATTGCAGTATCGAATGCATGAAAAAATTATGCACAGTATTACACCGTTTTACGCGAAAGAGGAAAACGGTCTGCAATGTGGTTTACCAGATTCGGATGCAGCACGAGACCATTGCCTAGAAGGACAATTTGTGAACCGAGATGATCATTTGCTATGGATTGATATTCCTACTGAAAAACCTTATCTAGAGGAGCAAGTGAAGGGCGGAACGAGTCGTTATAACGAGGGTGAACTACAAACAATTCGTCGTATTTTAATAGATATGAACAAGGCTGTTATTGAAGCTAAAACGGCTGGCCGCATGCCTCAAGATGCACAAAAAAGTGTTGGGGTAATTAGTTTCTATGGGGAGCAAGTTAAGAAAATTAATCGCCTTCTACAACAGGAATTACAGCTACCACATCTTCAATTTAGAACCGGGACAGTCGATAAGTTCCAAGGTATGGAGATGGACGTCATATTAGTGAGTATGGTACGTAATACGCCTAAAGGGGGAGACGTTGGCTTTGCAAGAGATTATCGTCGTTTAAACGTTGCTTTATCTCGTGCTCGAGAACTATTATTACTTGTCGGAAGTGCTGAGATGTTTGCCAAACGTGCGAAGCATCCAGATACACGAGAGATGTATAGCAATCTGTTAGAGACCGTGAAATCCTATAACGGCTTGCGTAATCATGAAGGACAGGTGATGTAGATTGTCAAAATTACAGCAGCGCTTAATGCGTGAACTTCAGCAAAATCGAAATATTAAAATCGTCAAAACCGATGAATGGTGCGTCCCAATCCGAACAGTAGAAGTGACCTATGAGCCAGTTCGCCGTTCTACTATGGATGTCTTGATGACAATGCTGTTAATGAGCATACAGGAAGCGGATTTTGCAAACGCACAAGAATTAAGTGAGCTATTACTAGTTGATCCGTTATTTATTGAGGATTTAGTATCGTTAATGTCCCGAGTAAGTCTTATTGAGCAAACGGAAGACTTCTATAGATTAACCGCTAAAGGACAGCAGCAACTGGAACGTGGCATCTTCGAAGAGGAGCTAGATGTGGAAATGGCTACCCTTTACTATAGCCCATGCCATCTTGCATTTCTTGCTGTCGACGAGGACAATATAGAAGAATATGATGACCTACCAGAATTATATCGCTATGTGGATGAAGAGGCTGAGAAGCAGGAGCAATTCGAAGAAGCAATGTTAATAGAAGCGCTACAGCAAGAGGATGAAGAAAAAGCTGAAGCTGGAGCTTCTCAAAAAATAATTTCAAAAATTGTTGAAACAGACGCTAAACAAATCAATGATATCCCATGCCTTGAATTTGTCCTTCACGATAAAGAACAAGATATTTTGTTCGTTCGAGTATGGAATGCACTGTTAAACCAATGGGATTCGCACCTAGAACAGCAGCTTACAGAAAAAGAACAACTAAAGTGGCGTGAAAAGTACTTATAAGATAAAAAACGAA
The DNA here is from genome assembly GCF_028674935.1 of Lysinibacillus sp. CNPSo 3705. Classification (NCBI taxonomy): domain Bacteria; kingdom Bacillati; phylum Bacillota; class Bacilli; order Caryophanales; family Bacillaceae; genus Lysinibacillus; species Lysinibacillus sp. CNPSo 3705. The sequence continues at coordinate 12,151 of NZ_JAQZSD010000062.1, forward strand.
CGTGTGCAGCGTTCGTTTTTTTGATGGAAGTGTTGGGGGATAAGTTGGGCGATAAATTCAAAAAGTTGAGTGATAAATTCAAAAAAAGTAAGGCTATAAAATGGTAAATAGCCTCGTTAAATTTTTAAGCTTGCATATATTATTACAAAAAAAGGAGGGGACCGATGTTTACGATTAGTTTATGTATGATTGTTAAAAATGAAGAATGTACTATTGAAAGATGCCTAGACTCCGTGCAACATTTAGTGGATGAAATCAATATTATTGATACAGGCTCAACTGATCGTACAAAAAATATCGTCCGGAACTATACCTCACGAATTTTCGACTTTACTTGGTGCGATGACTTTGCCAAAGCGCGCAACTATTCCTTTCAACAAGCGACGAAAGATTTTATTTTATGGCTTGATGCTGATGACGTGATCACAACAGAACATCAGCAAAAGTTTCTTCAACTTAAACAATCTCTTTTTCATCCTAATGTCGATGCTGTGTCCATGGATTATTTTGTAACGCTGGATGCTGATGGCTATGTAGAATCAAGTGAAAAAAGATTTCGTCTCGTAAAACGTGCGCGTAATTTTCAGTGGCAGGGTGCCGTCCATGAATATTTAGATGTAACAGGCCAGCTCTATCATAGCGATATAGCAATTACACATTTACCAAGAAAAAGTGATATTCATCGCAATATTACTATTTATGAGCGTTTAAAGAAAGAAGGGCACCCATTTTCAGCTAGAGAAACTTTTCATTACGCAAATGAGCTTAAATCCCACAAGCGATTTATAGAAGCAATCAATCATTATAATATTTTCCTAGATTCCACAAAAGGCTCAGCTGATGATCAAATTCAAGCTTGCTTAAATTTAGCGGATTGCTACCAACAGCTACATGACTCAAAACAAGCAACACAAACTATTTTACAGTCATTATTATATGATCGACCAAGACCAGAAACATGCTGCCGAATCGGTCATTTTTTTATGGAGCAATCGAAAAATAAAGAGGCTATTTACTGGTATTCGCAAGCATTACAGCAACCTATAGAGCAGACAATGGCTATACACAAGCACGCTTATTCCACATGGCTACCACATTTACAGCTAAGCTTGTTATACAATCGCTTACGTCTCTACGAAAATGCATATCAGCATAATGAAGAAGCACGTAAATTTAAGCCAAAAGATCAGCGCATACTAGACAACCGAAAGTTCTTGTTAAGTCAGTTAAAGAAATAAGACCGTCATGGAAAAGGAACATCAATAAAATTAATATATATACCGTAACCAATTAACATCGATACAAAAACGACAATTGTCATACAAATCACATTCCGAGGTCTGAAAGTTCGAGCATCCATTCATTCATCCCCTTTCTATTTGTGAACATTCTGTTAACTCAACATATGTTTTAAGCGTTTGAGTATGCAGTCCATTTTCGATATTTTTATTTGAAGCATAGAAAAAGAGCAAATTCACAATTAACGTGAATTTGCTCTTTAAATTGTTGCTCTTCAACTAACGGTGTAGTGTAGCCCAATAAGCAGTAATGGATTCTATAGATTTTAAATGGTGAAATTAGTTAAAATTGGAACCGGCATTCACTTCTTTCGTCCTTATAGTAATTATAGAATTAAGGAGGGGGTAAGCGATGCTCAGTAAAAAAGGGATATTATCAACATTATTTTCTGTAGTAGGACTTATTTGTGTAGCATGTTTTTATTACTTTCAACTTAATACTGCTTGGCTATTCTTTGTTGGGGCTATTATGTTCGTCATAGGAATAATATTTAGTGTTCAGAGCTTTAAAAAAAGAGAAAAAGGAATTTGGAAGTATTCCCCTATGGTTGTTTTTGGGATTTATGTCATTGGCGTTTCATTGTCAATCTTACTACTTGTGTTTATGGGCGAAACTTGAACTACTCCCACTTATACAAGGGAGGGTTCTGGTCGGAAACTATTCTGTGCAGGTTTGTTCAAAGTATAAAAGTTTACGTTAAAGATTAAAGAAAATATTATTTAGGGGGAGAACAGTGAAATTATATAAAATCTTAGGTCCATTATTTCTTTTTTCAGTATTGATTTTAAGTGCTTGTTCAGGTGGTGGGAAAGCATATAATTTTAATGGAGAAGGTAACAATTGGGTTGTTAAGTATGAAACTGAAGTTACTAAAGAAAGAGAATTAGGAGAATATACAATTAAATATATTGGAAAAGAACCGGCTCCTGAAGTATTCGCATATAAAATAAAGAGTGCATCGCTTGATATTGGTATTGCTGAAGACACTTTTAACGAAGAAAATAATATGCATTCCGGTAATGTCGAATGTACTAGTTGTGAAGTTTATACAACTGAAAATGAGAAGATTGAGGCCAAATTGGAGTGGAACGGAAAATCGGAAATTATTAAATTGGTCAGTAAATAATAGTGAAAATTAAAACTTTCTTTTTCTACGACGGGTGCTTTAGTTAAAATTTACGAAATATCAAACCAAAAAACAGAGTTGATTCTACACATTTTGTAGATTTACTCTTTTTTTATGTTTTAACAGCAACAATCTTTTAGAAAACAGCCTTAAATTTTTCGTCTCCCCAGCTCTGTGAGGAACTTGATCATTTCCCCTTGTTTCTCATGCAATGACTATTAGAGATAGCTCTAACCAATTTCTACCCCGAACTTATGGTATATTAGACAGTACATAGTTAGTAAAGGAGTACGGGAATATATGGTTAAAAGTGTAGTTATTGCTGAAAAACCTTCAGTGGCACGTGATATTGCAAATGTCTTGAAATGTAATAAAAAGGGGAACGGATTTTTAGAAGGTGACAAATATATAGTTACTTGGGCATTAGGTCATTTAGTGACGTTAGCGGATCCAGAAGCCTACGATAATAAATATAAAACATGGAATTTGGACGACCTTCCAATGTTGCCAGAACGAATGAAGCTAGTCGTGATGAAACAAACAGGTAAGCAATATAATGCAGTTAAATCACAATTAACTCGTAATGATGTCAATGAAATCATTGTGGCTACTGATGCTGGGCGTGAAGGGGAATTAGTTGCTCGATGGATTATTGATAAAGCGAATGTGAAAAAGCCAATTAAACGTTTATGGATTTCATCTGTTACAGATAAAGCGATCAAAGAAGGATTTGCTAATTTAAAACCGGGTAAGAACTACGATAATTTATATGCCGCTGCTGTTGCGCGTTCTGAAGCGGATTGGTATATCGGATTAAACGCGACACGGGCATTAACGACAAGATTTAATGCACAGCTGAATTGTGGCCGTGTGCAAACGCCAACTGTTGCGATTATTGCTGCACGCGAAGATGAAATTAAAAACTTCAAACCACAAACATACTACGGTATTGAAGCACAAACTGATTCATTAAAGCTTACATGGCAAGATGCAAATGGCAATTCACGTAGCTTTAATAAAGAAAAAGTCGACGTTATTGTCAAAGCATTAGGCAATCAAGATGCAAAGATTGCTTCAATTGACCGCAAGCCTAAAAAATCATTTGCCCCAGGTCTTTATGATTTAACAGAATTACAGCGAGATGCCAATAAATTATTTGGTTATTCTGCGAAAGAAACTTTAAATATTATGCAAAAGCTATATGAATCTCATAAAGTGCTGACATACCCTCGTACAGATTCACGCTATTTATCATCTGATATAGTAGGCACATTACCTGAGCGTCTAAAAGCATGCGGCATCGGCGAATATCGTACATTAACGAATAAAATTTTAACAAAGCCGATTAAAGCGAATAAATCATTTGTAGATGACAGTAAAGTATCAGATCACCATGCGATCATTCCAACTGAAGGCTATGTGAACTTATCTGCATTCAATGATAAAGAGCGTAAAATATATGATTTAGTAGTAAAGCGATTTTTAGCTGTATTATTCCCAGCACAAGAATATGAGCAATTAACAGTACAAGCTCAAATCGGTAATGAGAAATTTATTGCCAAAGGGAAAACTGTAACAGTTGCAGGTTGGAAAGAAGTATATCAAAATCGTTTTGATGATGAAGAATCCACGGATGATGTCAAAGAGCAGCTGCTTCCTCGTTTAGAACAAGGACAAGTATTAAAAACGAAGCTAATTGCTCAAACGTCTGGTCAAACAAAGCCCCCAGCGCGTTTTACAGAGGCGACATTACTATCAGCTATGGAAAATCCTACGAAGTATATGGAAACGAACGATAAGAAACTTGTAGATACGTTGAAATCAACAGGTGGATTAGGGACAGTTGCTACACGAGCAGATATTATTGAGAAGCTCTTTAATTCATTCTTAATCGAAAAACGTGGCGGCAAAGATATTTACATTACATCCAAAGGTCGTCAATTGCTTGATTTAGTTCCTGAAGAATTACGCTCTCCAGCGACAACAGCGGAGTGGGAGCAAAAGCTGGAGCTCATTTCAAAAGGTAAGTTGAAGAAAGATGTGTTCATCAACGAAATGAAAAAGCACACACAAGAAATAGTCGCTGAAATTAAAGCAAGTGATAAAAAATATAAGCATGACAATATTTCAACAAAGTCCTGCCCGGATTGTGGTAAACCAATGCTTGAAGTTAACGGTAAAAAAGGCAAGATGCTTGTCTGCCAAGACCGTGAATGTGGTCATCGTAAAAATGTATCACGCGTCACAAACGCACGATGCCCGCAATGTAAGAAAAAGCTTGAACTACGTGGTGAAGGTGATGGCCAAATCTTCGTATGTAAATGTGGTTATCGCGAAAAGTTATCTGCATTTGAAGCCCGTCGTAAAAAAGAAGGCGGTGGCAAAGTAGATAAGCGCAGTGTGCAGAAATATATGAAACAGCAAGAAAAAGAAGCAGAACCTTTGAACAATGCTTTTGCAGATTTGTTAAAAGGGATGAAGTTTGATGAATAGTTATAAATAAAAAAGCGGGAGTGTTAACTTAATTAACATTCCCGCTTTTTTTGTGTTATAAACAGAAATTTCAGAAAATATATTGAATTAAGAAAATAAGTGTGCTACTGTATGTAACATGAAAATGCAGTTTAAGCTTCAAAAAATAAAAATAGAAGGATGAACTTCTTTGATGGATAATCAAACAATTCAACAAGTCATTCAACATAAATATCAGGAGCTTTCAAAGAGTCAGCAAAAGGTAGCAATCTTCATCCTCAAAAATTTGCAGACTGTTGGTGTTCATTCAGCCGCATATGTGGGGGAGAGGGCAGGGGTAAGTGAAACGACGGTTATCCGCTTTTGTTACGCTATCGGATTATCGGGTTATGCTGAGCTACAGCGTGAAATTACGATGCAGCTATTCAATGAAGGAAATACTAGTAGCTTACACAATTATTTGCAATCAAAGCAGGCACTTTTTGAGACCCCACGTTTTTATGAAAAAACGATGGGAAAGGATGCAGCAAGTATTTTAAATGTTGCGAAGAACATTAACAAGGAAGATTTTAATCGTGCCTCCATCCTGCTGCATACGAAGAAAAAAATTTATATTGTCGGGAATGGCTCCTCCCATTTAGCGGCACAATGGTTGTGTTTTACGTTAAATATACTACGTCCTAACGTAGTGCTTTTAGAATTTGAAACTAGTGAAATCATTAGAGCTTTACAAGCAATTGATGAGGATAGTGTAGTCATTATTTTATCGTTCCATCGTTATTTTAAAGAACCGATTCAATTTGCAGCCGAAGTTCAAGAAAAAAATTGCGAGATAATTGGTATTACTGATTCTAAAATTGCACCTATCACGCAATATGCGACGATTACCTTTGTGAATGAACAACAAGAAATGTCTACGATTGATGCAATGCCAGCACTGATTTCATTTTTAAATACATTAATTGCAGGTATGACTGCACAAGATCACGATTATTATGAAAATCAACGCGTAAAATATGATGATTTCCAAAATAGCTTTTTAGCAAATCGATGGAGTTGAATACTATGAATCAAATTTTACAAAACTTACAGCCGAGATTGGCTGATATTTTTACATATTTACATGAGCATCCGGAAATTAGCTGGCAAGAAAAGAAAACAACGCAATACATCGCTGGTTTATTGCAGGAGGCACAGATGGAGCCTCAATTGTTTGAGGATATGACGGGACTGTATGTAGATATTGGTGAAGGAATACCGAGAGTCGGATTTCGTACGGATATTGATGCTCTATGGCAGGAAGTAGATGGTGAATTTAAGGCTAATCATTCTTGTGGTCATGACGGTCACATGACGATGGCTATTGGGACGGCACTAGTGTTAAAGGATATGGAGCATTCACTCCCAGGTGCAGTACGTATTCTTTTCCAGCCCGCTGAAGAAAAGGCACAGGGCGCTCGTGCATTCGTCGAGAAGGGGCTTATCGATCATTTAGAATACTTATTTGGTGTCCATGTTCGTCCGTTAAAAGAATTAAGGGACGGGACGTATGCTCCAGCATTGTACCACGGTGCTGCAAAGCTTTTTACTGGGACAATTTTTGGGGAAGAGGCTCATGGTGCACGACCTGAACTCGGCATTAATGCAATTGAAGTAGGGGCTGCATTTGTCGAAGGTTTACAAAAGCTCTGGACCGACCCAAATGTCTCTGCTTCAGTCAAAATGACACAATTTAATGCAGGAGGAACCTCGACGAATATTATTCCGGGGAAAGCAACATTTAGCATCGATGCACGAGCACAAACAAATGAAGTAATGCAAACGCTCACGGATGGTATTGAACGTGTCAAAGCATCGATAGAAGTGATGTATGGTGCAAAAATTTCCTTACATGTAGATGCACATATTGTTGCAGCATTAGTGAATGATGAGGCATTACAACATATGAATGCAGCGATTGTTGACGTAGTTGGTGAAAAAGCATGTGCTTCACCAGTCGTCACTCCTGGAGGAGAGGATTTTCATTTTTATACGTATGAACGTCCGAACCTAAAAGCAACAATGCTTGGCTTAGGTTGTGGTGTAACACCAGGATTACATCATCCGAACATGACCTTTAATCGAGAGCGGCTTATTACCGGCGTGAACATTATCACGAGAGCTATTTTACGAGCTTTATAGACCCTAAGGAGGAGAGATAGCAATGATTGACATAAGGGAAATAAAGACAATCGAACAGCTGGAGCAAGTTCAGCAATTGGAATATAACGTTTGGGGCATGCCTTCAATTCCTATTCATCAAACTTTAACAGCTGTGAAAAATGGCGGTATCGTTGTTGGTGCCTATGACGGTGATCAATTAGTTGGCTTTAGCTATGGCTTTTCGGGGTTTCGAGAGGGCAAAAGCTATTTATGCTCCCATATGTTAGGGATAGACGAAAATTACCGCTCTCAAGGAATAGGTGAACAATTAAAATATGCCCAGCAAGCTATTGCTATTGATCGGGGCTACGATTTAATGGTGTGGACGTTTGATCCGCTGGAAACACGAAATGGTTTTCTCAATCTGTCCAAATTAAATGGTATTTGTTATACGTATATAGAAAACTGCTACGGTGAAATGCAGGATGGCTTAAATAAAGGACTACCTTCAGACCGTTTTGAGGTGTGTTGGCATATAACCTCTAATTATGTAAGTAAGAATGTTTCAATAGATACGACGGATGCCATACCAGTGGCTAGCTGTGTATTAAATGAACAAGGATTTCTACGTTTGTATATAACTGAAAATTTAAAATATAAAGAAGACTTATATACATTGCCTGTACCAAAGGATTTTCAAGCTTTGAAGCTACAAGATCCAGCATTAGCATTGGATTGGCGTTTCAAAACGAGATATTTATTACAACGCCTATTTGCACAAGGCTATGCGGCAGTTCAATTGCAGCAACAAGAATATTATAACGAGTATGTCCTCGTAAAATTAGAAACTTTAGATTTGGAAGGGGTAAAACCAATATGAAAATTACAGAAATTATCATCAGGCATTTAAAAATGAAATTAAAAGAACCATTTACAACAAGCTTTGGCACATTCGAGGATAAAGATTTTTTAGTTTTAGAGGCTAAGGATGAGGCAGGAACAATCGGTTGGGGAGAATCTGTTGCATTTCATTCTCCTTGGTACAATGAGGAAACATTGCAAACGAACTGGCATATGCTAGAGGATTTTTTAATCCCTCTTATTTTAAATAAAGAACTTCAGCATCCGGATGAGGTTAATGAGCTATTTAAACCAATTCGCAAAAATAATATGGCGAAATCAACAATTGAAGGTGCTATTTGGGATATTTACGCCCAACAGACGAATCAATCGCTGGCGGCAGCACTTGGAGGCAACAAGGATAAAATTGAAGTAGGGGTCAGTATCGGTATTCAAAAAACAATCGAGGACCTCATTGCGTTAGTCGATGGCTTTGTGAATGAAGGCTATAAACGAATGAAAATCAAAATTAAGCCATGCTGGGATGTAGAGGTCATGCGTACATTACGTGAAACGTTCCCTGATGTGGCGTTTATGGCAGATGCGAACTCAGCTTATCGTCTCGAAGATGCTGAAACGCTCAAGCAGTTAGATGCTTTTAATTTAACGATGATCGAACAGCCATTGGCGTCGGATGACATCATTGACCACGCAGCATTACAAAAATTAATCGATACGCCAATCTGCTTAGACGAAAGTATCCATTCGTTAGAAGATGCACGGAAAGCTGTTGAGTTAGGCAGTACTAAAATTATTAACATTAAAATTGGTCGTGTTGGTGGCTTAACAGAAGCGAAGAAAATACATGATTATTGTGAGGCAAATAACATTCCAGTTTGGTGTGGAGGCATGCTAGAGTCTGGTATTGGTCGTGCACATAATGTGGCATTAACTACATTATCGAATTTCATTTTACCTGGAGATACTGCAGGCTCAAGCCGTTATTGGGAAAAAGATATCATCGACCCAGAAGTTGTAGTGAAGGACGGTTATATTGAAGTTCCTCAAAAAGCAGGAATCGGCTATGAAGTGAATAGGGAGACAATCGATTTATTCACAGTAGCACAGAAAATATATAAATAATACGATTTTAGAAAACTATTGGATAGAACTTAAATCATAAGGCGATAACTCCTACGAGGAATCTACCGTCTTATCGATTTGAAAAAATAGATAAGCAGGTGGTCTATGAAAAAAAGTTGGCAGATAGGTGGCGCATTTGTAGGACTAATCGTTGGTGCTGGCTTTGCATCAGGACAAGAAATTATGCAATATTTTACGAGCTTTGGTCTTTACGGGATAGCAGGAGGAATAGTCGCAACAATCGCATTTGCTTTTTTAGGGATGAGTCTAGCACAATTAGGAGCGGATTCACAAACGACCTCACATAAAGAGGTTATCTATCAAATTGGTGGACGGTATGTTGGGGTGCTATTAGATATTGTCATTACATTCTTCTTATTTGGCGTTGCAGTTGTTATGTTTGCTGGTTCGGGGTCTACATTCGAGCAAATGTTTAATATAAATCCGATGATTGGTAGTATTTTTATGGTCATCATTACGATTTTAACATTGCTATTAAATGTAAAAAATATTATTAATATAATAGCTTTAGTGACGCCCTATTTAATGGGAATCGTTTTTATTATATTAATTTATTCTATTTTCACGATGGACTTAACAATTGCCGAACAGAATGTGTTAGCGCAGGAGCAAACATCTGCGTCTTCTAATTGGATATTGGGCGCACTTCTCTATGTATCTTATAACATAGCTGCTGGTACTGCGATGTTAATTGTTATGGGGGGAACGGTAAAAGAGCGCAAGATTGCCGGTTTAGGTGGTCTTCTTGGTGGCGTAATGCTCGGTGTTTTAATCATACTTATTAATATTGCTTTGTTCGTTAAAATGGATATAGTTGGTGGGACAGCAATGCCAACATTAGAGCTAGCAAAACAAATACATCCTGTAGTAGGTATTTTAATGTCTATTGCTCTATTAGGTATGATGTACAATACGGCTGTAGGAATGCTTTATGCATTTACAGTACGTTTTATAGCGCCTGACCATAAAAGCTTTAAATTGGGTATTGTGGTAATAGGCTTAATAGGCTTTGTCACGAGTTTAGTAGGGTTCACGACTTTAGTTGGAAAGGTATATTCAACAATGGGGTATTTAGGCTTTGCACTAATCATAGCTATTATCATCTCGTGGCTACGTAAAATACCAAAAGCTTCCTAATTATATTTTTGAGATTCTCTAGTGTTTTTATACAGCACTAGGGGATTTTTTTGGATCTTAGTAATGAAAACAAGTTGATGATCATACAGTAATTGTATGTTTTTTAATCAGCAAATGTTTAATGTAACGTAAGTGAAACGACTGTTACAAATCTTTCTTGAAGCTATAGAACATTCCCACTTCAGTAGGTGATGAGATACTGAATAAAGATAAAACCTCCAAACGCAAAGCGACAGCGGCCAATTACACCAAGGCGAAATAAATTCGCGGGGATTTTAAAAATTCTGCTTTGTGTAAAATAAATTCTCGTATTTTTAAATGAAATCTATCTCGGTGCTAGACACTAATTTTTGTGAATGCTATATTAATAGTGTCATAGTTTTTTTATAATTAAGAAAAATCAGGTTTCGCCACCGATAGATGGGATGGCATTTTATACGATATGCGTGGAGGGTTGGCGATTTCTTGGGGATCAGCGTCACAGATGAAACCTTGGGAGCGAGCATCGCGAGTGAAGCGGTTCATCGGACGCCCCAAGAAAGCTTTGCTCCGTAGTGAAAGCAAAGCGTCAGCTACTAAAGCGCTCAGCCGGAACGGAAATCAACAACACATTATGGTGATGACTCAAACTTTTTCTAGTTATAAAGAGTGATGGAGTAAAGAGTTATAAGAAGGATGATAGATGCCTATGGTAAAGAAAACATTAAAACAACGCATTGTTGACGCTTCTGTAGTGCTATTTCAGCAAGATGGCTATCACAATGTCACTGTTGATCGCATTGTTGAATATATTGGTGCATCAAAGGGTGGATTTTATCATAATTTTAAATCGAAAGATGAGTTGTTGTATGAAATTCACGATGTATTTATTTCCTATGTTATTAAACAATCACAGGAGGCATATGACAAATACGATACACCGATTACACGTTTATGTGCAATGCTGCAAACACTGACTCAAGTATTTGATGTGTATCAAGCACATATTACTGTTTTTTATGAGGAAAGTCGTTCATTGCCAGAGGAATATAGTGAAATTATTCATAATAAACGAGATCAATATCGGGATATTTTACAAAAAGTCATAGAGGAAGGCCAGCAAACAAAGGATTTTCGTACAGAACTACCTTGTACTATTGTAACGATGGCTATTGTTGGGATGATTAACTGGACATACAAATGGTTTAAGCAATCAGGCCCTTTAACGATGGAGGAAATTACAGAAGTATTTACGGATATGGTATTGCGTGCGATTGTCACTGAACAAGCAATGGAAGAAGCCGTTCAATTTATGGTCAAGGAGAAGCCAGAAGCAAAAACTGGTTTTATTAATAGTTAAAACAAACCGACTAGTCGGTATCAACTTCTTTCAATGGGTGTTTAAACACCCGTTGAAATAGAGGAACTCAATCTAAAACCGCCACGTCCTGTGGCAACGACTGAGTGACCAACATCACGTTGGCGAAAAACCTCCGTCCGGATTCCGGATGCTATTATGACGAGGTATAATTGATTTTTTGCAACTGTCATCTGAACGAAATCCGCTATGGCAAAATTAAACATTAGGGGGACTGGGGATGAACTTTGAACTAACGAAAGAGCAAGCAATGATTCGAGACATGGTGCGTGATTTTGCTGAAAATGAAATTAAACCGTATGCTCGTGAGGTTGACGAGACATCGACAATGAGAATAGAGAGCTTTAACAAGATGGCAGAGCTAGGCTTATTAGGTATTCCATTTCCTGAAGAGTATGGTGGTTCAGGCGGAGATACTGTTTCCTACGCACTTGCTGTTGAAGAAATCGGTCGTGCGTGTGGTGGTACCGGATTAAGCTATGCAGCAGCAGTTAGCTTAGGTGCTTCGCCTATTTATAATTTCGGTACCGAGGAGCAAAAGCAAGAATGGCTTGTTCCGTTAGCGAAGGGGGAAACATTAGGTTCGTTTGGTCTAACAGAGCCTAATGCTGGTTCAGATGCTGGTGGGACGCGTACAACAGCCGTAATTGATGGTGATGATTACATCATTAATGGTGAAAAATGCTGGATCACAAATGCTGGCCATGCGCGTCAAGTTATTGTGACTGCAGTGACAGGTAAACGTGAGGATGGTAAAAAAATTATCTCAGCTATCATTGTACCGACGAATACTCCTGGCGTAACGATCAACTGCAATTACGACAAAATGGGCGTACGTGGCTCCAATACATGTGAGATTATTTTGCAAAATGTTCGTGTACCAAGGGCTAATCTTTTAGGGGATGAAAAACGCGGATTTAGCCAATTTTTAAATACTTTAGACGGAGGCCGTATTTCCATAGCAGCATTATCAGTAGGAATTGCACAGGCAGCTTATGAGAAATCATTAAAATACGCAAAAGAACGTGAACAATTTGGTGCACCAATTTCAAAACTTCAGGCAATACAGTTTAAATTGGCCGATATGGCAATGGAGATAGAGCTTGCACGTACGTTAGTACATAAGGCGGCATGGCTTAAAGATCAAAAGAAACCATTCGGGAAGGAAGCGGCAATGGCAAAATTATTTGCTTCTGAAATGGGCTTCCGAACTTGTAATCAAGCCATTCAAATTCACGGCGGTTCAGGCTATATGAAAGAATACGACGTAGAGCGTCATCTGCGTGACATTAAGTTAATGGAAATCGGTGAAGGAACGTCTGAAATTCAACGTCTCGTTATTTCTCGTTTAATAGGCTGTTAATCATCTTAGGTGCTAAAAGGAGGATTTTCATGGCGGAACTTGTGTATCAAACTATTGGTCAATTGCTAGATGAACAAGCGGAAAAGTATCCACAGCGGGAAGCATTAGTGTATGCAGACAGGGATTTACGGATGACCTACGAGGAGCTCAATCGGCAAAGTCGTTTAGTAGCTAGGGGGTTAATGGCTCTTGGAATAGAGAAGGGCGAGCATATTGCCGTGTGGACGACCAATGTCCCGGAATGGGTACAGCTGCAATTTGGTACAGGTAAAATGGGTGCTCCCATCGTCACTGTCAACACTAATTATCGTTCAAGCGAGTTGGAATATTTATTGAAGCAATCCGATGCAAAAACGATTATTTTAATTGAAAATTATCGAGACCATTCTATTATGAATACACTGCAAGAGTTATGTCCAGAGCTTGAACATTGTAAACCGGGTAATTTGCAATCAAAGCGACTGCCTTTATTGAAAAATGTTATTTTAATTGGCGAGACAAAATACCCCGGAGTGCTAAACTGGGCTGATGTGTTATCGGCTGCAGAGCGAATAACAGAGGAGCAATTAGATAAAAGACAGCAAGAGCTCCATTATGATGATGTTATTAATGTTCAATATACTTCGGGAACAACAGGTTTTCCGAAAGGTGTTATGTTAACGCATTATAACTTAGTCAATAATGCGATTAATATTGCAGAATGTATGAATTTAACTTTCGAAGATCGTTTATGCATTCCTGTCCCATTCTTCCATTGCTTTGGCTGTGTAATTGGAACATTAGCCATTACGACTAGTGGCGGGACGATGGTACCAGTGCAGGAATTTTCAGCTACTGAAGTGCTACAAACAGTTGAAAAAGAGAAATGTACAGCGTTACATGGTGTACCAACGATGTTTATTAGTGAACTTAATTTACCGAATTTTTCGTCTTTTGATCTATCAACGTTACGTACTGGAGTAATGGCAGGCTCTAATTGTCCTATTGAGGTGATGAAAGCCGTGATCGACAAAATGGGCATGAAGGATGTTACTATCTGCTACGGACAAACAGAAGCCTCTCCTGTTATTACGCAAACGAGAGCAGATGATCCGCTATTGTTAAAGGTAGAAACCGTTGGTCGTGCATTACCGAATTTGGAAGTTAAAATCGTCGTTCCTGGTACAGACGAAGAAGCTGCGCCAAATGAGCAAGGGGAACTATGTACGAGAGGCTACCACGTCATGAAAGGTTACTATAAAAACGCAGAAGAAACGCTTCTTGCAATTGATGGGGCTGGTTGGCTGCATACCGGGGATTTGGCAACGATGGATGAGGCGGGCTATGTCCGTGTAACAGGACGTTTAAAAGATATGATTATTCGGGGTGGTGAAAATATTTCTCCTCGGGAAATTGAAGAATTCCTTTACACACACCCGAAAATTGCAGATGTACAGGTTGCGGGTGTTCCTGATCCTGTTTATGGAGAGGAAGCGGCAGCTTGGATCATTTTACGTGAAGGAGAGCAGGCAACAGAGGAAGAAATTCGGGATTATTGTCGGGATAAAATATCTAGACATAAAATACCACGACATATTTTCTTTATCGACGACTATCCGATGACTGCATCAGGAAAAGTTCAAAAGTATAGATTACGAGAGAGTTTTGTTCCAGCAGTGAAGTAAGAAGGGGGCCGGTGTTATGTTCAAAAAGGTTTTAATTGCAAATCGTGGAGAGATAGCAAGACGTGTTATTAGAACATGCAAACGACTAAATGTCCTAACAGTTGCGGTGTATTCCGAGGCAGACGCTGAAAGCTTACACGTTAAGGAGGCGGATGAGGCGTTCTGTATCGGAAAACCACCTGTTGCACAAAGTTATTTAAATATTGATCGTATTCTGGAAGTAGCGAAGGAAAGCGGTGCTGAAGCTGTTCATCCAGGCTATGGCTTATTATCAGAAAACACTGAGTTTGCTAAACGTTGTACAGAGGCAGGCTTAGTTTTTATTGGGCCTAGCGCAGACGTTATTGCTTCAATGGGTAGTAAATTAGAAGCCCGGAAAACGATGAAGGCGGCAGGTGTACCAATCGTTGAAGGCGTAGAGACACCTGTGAAAGATGTAACAGAAGCTATTGAAATTGCTTCCCGTCTAGGCTATCCGATTATGTTAAAAGCCTCTGCTGGTGGTGGGGGTATCGGAATGCAACTCGTAGAAAATGCAGAGGAATTGGCAAAAGCCTTTGAAGGAAATCAAAAGCGAGCACAGTCATTCTTTGGTGATGGCACGATGTATATGGAACGATTTATTGCTAATCCTCATCACGTCGAGGTACAAATTATTGCGGATCACGATGGCAATGTCGTACCGCTATTTGAGCGTGAGTGCTCGATTCAACGCAGAAATCAAAAAGTAGTTGAGGAAGCACCATCTCCTTTCATTTCTGAAGAAACAAGGAAAAGTATGCTAGATGCTTCCGTCAAGGCAGTTCAGCATATTGGCTATGTGAATGCTGGCACGATTGAGTATTTAGTAGATGCAGAGCAAAACTTTTATTTCTTAGAGATGAATACGCGCTTACAGGTTGAACATCCGGTAACTGAGGAAATTACGAATCTAGATCTTGTAGAGGAGCAATTAAAGATTGCGGCACAACAACCATTAGCATTTACGCGGGAAAGTATAGAAAGAAAAGGGCATGCGATTGAAGTACGCATCTACGCCGAAAATCCTTCGACCTTTTTCCCTTCTCCAGGTACAATCACGGCTTTTGAATTACCAACAGGTGAAGGTATTCGCCATGAATGTGGCGTAGAGGCTGGCACTTCGGTAACACCTTTTTACGATCCGATGATTAGCAAATTAGTTGTGTGGGGAGAAACACGAGCAATTGCGTGTGAACGACTTATTGAGGCACTTAAAGCATATAAAATAGAAGGAATTCAAACAAATATTCCAATGCTACTAAAAACAGTCACACATGAACAATTTTTAAAGGGCTATACAACAACTAAATTTGTAGATGAATATTATCTACCTCAATTAGCAGAGACAAAATAAAACGTCTGGACGTATTGTTTATCTGTGCGAGGAAAGCGCCAGCAACGGAATGTATTCTGTGCGAAAGCGAAGCGACCGCAACGACAATTACGCCAAGGCGAAAATGATAAAAGCATTCGCACTTAACTATTAGTGCGAATGCGTTATCAGTACATTCATAACATTTGGAGGGGTTTACAATGGCAACAGTTAAAGCGAGCATGGCAGGAACAGTATGGAAAATTGTTGTAGCTGAGGGCGAGAAAGTTACAGCGGGACAAGATGTAGCAATTTTAGAGTCGATGAAAATGGAGATTCCTATTGAAGCAGAGGAAGATGGCGTAGTCACAAAAATCATTGCGAACGAAGGGGATTTCATTAACGTTGATGACGATATTTTAGAAATTGAATAAGGAGGCTTCTTATGCAGCTACCAAAGCATGTCACGTTAAAGGAAGTAGGGCCTCGTGACGGTTTGCAAAATGAGAAAACGCATCTTGCAACTGCCGATAAAGTGCAATTAGTAAATTTACTTAGTCAAACTGGATTGAATTATATTGAGGTAACTTCTTTTGTGCATCCGAAGTGGATTCCACAGCTGGCAGATGCAGTGGAGGTTCTTCAGACCATTAAACGCCAAAAAGATATCACATATGCGGCACTCGTACCGAACATGCGTGGCTTAGAACGTGCATTGCAGGCTGAAGTAGATGAAGTGAGTGTATTTATGTCAGCAAGTGAAAGCCATAATCAAAGTAATATTAATAAAACAATTAATGAAACATTTCCGATACTACAGGAAGTTGTGGTAGGGGCAAAGGCAGCGCATAAAAACGTACGAGGCTATATCTCAACGGTAATTGGGTGCCCGTATGAAGGCTACATACAACCAGAAAAGGTTTTGCGAGTAACAGAAAAATTATTAGAAATGGGCGTCGATGAAATTTCGCTCGGTGACACGATTGGCGTTGGTGTACCGACACAGGTGGAAAATCTGTTAGAAGAATTGCTAAAAAGATATCCTGCAGAACATTTCGCGATGCATTTTCATGATACACGTGGCACAGCGCTAGCGAATATTGTTCAATCTTTAAAAATGGGCATTACGAAGTTTGATAGTGCGCTTGGTGGACTTGGCGGCTGTCCGTATGCCAAAGGAGCATCAGGTAATGTAGCTACGGAAGATTTACTGTATTTATTACATGAAATGGATATTACAACGGGTGTAGAGCTCAATAAAGTGCTAGAGGCTGCGCTATTTATTGAACAGAAACTAGGGAAGGCCGTTGCCTCTAAACAAATGGCGATTGCCCGTAATGAAAGGAGTGCGAGTCAATTATGACGCAGCTCGTTCGTTTTGAATTATTAGATGGTAGCATTGGGCTTATTACACTTTCCAGACCTGAAGCTGCAAATGCAATGTCTGTACAACTACTCCAAGAACTGAGCACGACACTCGACAACATAAACGGTGATCCGGCAGTGCGAGTCGTTTTATTAACGGGGGCAGGGGAAAAAGCTTTTTGTGCCGGAGCAGATTTAAAAGAACGTAAAGGGATGCCGGACCGACAAGTAAAGCAAATTGTGCAATTAATCGGTGCAACGGTGGCAAAAGTAGAAGCACTCGCCCAACCAGTTATCGCCGTACTAAATGGTGTTGCTTTCGGTGGCGGACTCGAACTAGCGTTAGCCTGTGATTTACGTCTTGCAGCTGCACATGCAAAGATTGGCCTTACGGAAACATCACTCGGCATCATCCCAGGTGCAGGAGGCACACAACGACTTCCAAGACTAATTGGCATTGGAAAAGCGAAGGAATTAATTTATACAGCACGTCGACTAAATGCAGAGGAAGCGAGAAGCTACGGTATTGTGGAGTATGTTCATGAAGGACATGAAGTACTAGAAAAGGCTCAGCAGCTTGCGCTCGAAATGGCAAAGAATGCGCCACTTTCTTTAGTACAGGCGAAAATCGCCATGAATCAAGGAGTTGAAGTAGATTTAGCAACGGGCTTAAAAATCGAATCACTTGCATATAATGCTCTGATTCCTACAGAAGATCGATTAGAGGGCTTACTTGCTTTCCAAGAAAAACGAACACCGCAATACTTAGGGAAATAAAAGCTCGATAGATCTTGAATGGTTTTAAAGTAGGAATTTTAAAACAATGAAATCCAAACATATCGTTTAAATTCTCAGCACAGAAGTAAAGTTATACAAAGTGCTAAGGCGTAACCGAATGGGCAAAAGGAGGAATTAACTATGAGCAATGTACCGACAGAAAATACGACTAAAACAATGAAGGAACAAATTTTAGCAGGTGGTCTGCCAAAATACCACGATAAAAACGCGCAGCAAGGAAAATTATTTGTACGTGAACGACTCGAATTATTATTAGATGATGGGCTACAATCAGAGGATGGCTTGTACGCAAACTGTTTAGCCGGTGACTTACCGGCAGATGGCGTTGTAACAGGAATCGGTAAAATCCATGGCCGTACCGTTTGTGTATTAGCAAACGACTCGACGATTAAAGCTGGCTCTTGGGGTAAACGTACAGTAGAAAAAATGATTCGTATTCAAGAAACAGCTGAAAAGTTAAATTGCCCATTACTGTATCTAGTCGATTCGGCAGGTGCGCGTATTACTGATCAATTAGAAATGTTTCCTGGCCGACGAGGAGCAGGACGTATTTTCTATAATCAGGTAAAACTTTCAGGTAAAATCCCTCAAATATGCTTACTGTTTGGACCTTCTGCAGCAGGAGGTGCATATATCCCTGCATTCTGCGATATTGTAGTTATGGTAGAGGGCAATGCATCGATGTATTTAGGATCCCCACGTATGGCGGAAATGGTTATTGGTGAGAAGGTAGATTTGGAAACGATGGGTGGAGCGAAAATGCACTGTTCCGTTTCCGGTTGTGGAGATGTGCTTGCTAAAACCGAGCAGGAAGCAATTGCCTATGCGCGTAAATATTTGAGCTACTTCCCGAACAATTATGCAGAGCGCGGTAAAGTAGAGGCTCCAAAGCCACCAGCTACATTTGATAAATCGATTGAAGAGCTAATACCAAAAAATCAAAACGTTCCATTTGATATGTATAAGCTAATTGACCGTATTATAGATGAAAATACGTTTTGTGAAGTGAAAAAATTATTCGCTCCAGAATTAATTACAGGACTAGGACGCATTAATGGGCAATCCGTTGGAATTATCGCCAATCAACCGCGCGTAAAGGGTGGCGTTTTGTTCCACGATTCAGCTGATAAAGCAGCAAAGTTCATTTCACTTTGTGATGCGTTTAATATTCCGCTTCTTTTCCTTGCAGATGTACCAGGCTTTATGATTGGTACGCAAGTTGAAAAAGCTGGGATTATACGTCATGGAGCGAAAATGATTTTTGCAATGAGCGAGGCAACAGTCCCTAAATTAACGGTCATTGTTCGTAAGGCATACGGTGCAGGGCTGTATGCAATGGCAGGTCCTGCTTTTGAGCCAGACTGCTGTATTGCGCTTTCTAACGCGCAAATTGCTGTAATGGGCCCTGAGGCAGCGGTCAACGCAGTATATGCAAATAAAATCGCTGAACTTCCAAAAGAGGAGCAAGCGCACTTTATTGCAGAGAAACGCAAGGAATATCAAGAGGAAATCGATGTCTATCGTCTAGCTTCAGAGCTCATCATTGACGATGTTATTGAGCCAAATGATTTACGAAAAGCACTTGAATCACGTTTAGAGCTGTATATGTCAAAATATTTATTATTCTCGGAACGTAAACATGGAGTAAATCCAGTTTAAAGTCTGAAAGAACGCTGTCTCATTTTAATTGAGGCAGCTTTTTTTGCATCACTAATAGCCGAGGATTGTATTTTGTTAAAATTTGTTTTTTCTCTTTTCTAATTGAATCTGGACAAACGTATAGTAAAGGAGGATAAAGTATACCTAATATATGCTAGTATCCTTTAAAACGCTTTACCCATCTTCTTATTGCCACTTGCATGGGGAAGGGAGGCATATTAAAATTATGAGAGGAACAGGAGGTAGGTCGTACAGGCATGACAAAAAATAATATACAGGGTAGTGCCAAGCTACCGTTACCTTATCGTTCATTGATAGATACATATTATTTACCAATCAAGATAATAGGTTGGATATTTTTTTGTATTTATTCTGTAATAGCTTTTTATAAACTAGTTATTGATCGACTAGTGAATGTAATTATTATTTTATTTAATGGCGAATATTCTCTAGACGAATTAGGGCTGTTTGATTATAGTGACTGGCGTTTAATCACAAATTTTATTCCCTTTGATACAATTCTTCGCTATATAAATTACTCTCAGTATTTTAATTTAGAT
>NZ_JAQZSD010000063.1:0-25602 GCF_028674935.1 Lysinibacillus sp. CNPSo 3705
CATTGGATATATAGTATTATTTAAAAAATAAGATCATTGCAAGAATAATAAACTGAAAATTATTAAATCAAATTTTCGTTGCATACTTCTTCCATATTGGTTAATATCAATGTATAGCAATTAAATATTAGTAGACGGGAACACCCCGCTTTTCACATGACTTTGCTTATAGCTACAGCTATAAGTGAGGTAAGTCATGTTTAAAGCGGGGTGTTTTTTTGTCCCTATTTTGATGGAGGTGAAAAAATGAAAATTAAATCAAATGCTATGAAGTCTTCAAAAGTAAAAGCATTTACATCAGCAGCGGTAACGGGAGCTTTTGTATTTTTAATTCAAGCACATGCTTTTGCAGAAGATGCAAAAGGAGCACTTAGTAAGGCTGGTATTGATGCCAAAACGATTGATGGCAAAGGAACTGATACCTTATATGGTAGTTTAACAAAACTAATATACATTATTATGGGTCTCGGTGGATTATGGTCAGTACTTTGGATTATTATCGGCGCTATGACATTATCAGGTAGTAATGGGAATCCTCAAAAACGAGCTTTAGGTATTGGAGCGCTTGTAACTGCGGCAGGTGGCTTGTTCGTTATCTATAAAGCATGGGATATTGCAGGCTGGGCTGTCAGTCTAGGAAGTTAACTCGATTAATTAATGTATTTTTACAGCACCTTCTATAAAAAAGAAGGTGCTGTTTTATCAATAGTAGCAAAGAGGTGATTTACATTGCGAAGAGAAAAGGTCCCGGTTGATATGTCCAGCGAACAGAAGAATCTAATGGGGGTATTGTCCACAAGACAAGCCATCTATTTAGGAGTAGGCGTTTCGATAACCTATTCGTATGTTCAACCTTTGTTTTCTTTCGTAAACATCGTAGCTGGATGGGTTGCTGCTTTAATAATTTGCATTATCTCTATCCTTCCTATTGCCTTTATCGTTGGTTTCTTTGGTTTTACGAAAGTTTCTAAATACAACATGAATAGAGATTATTTTATGTTAATAAAACTTCAAAAACACACGCAATATGGTAAGTGGAGAAAAGGTGTTTAAGAGAAAGGAGTTATATTTTTGGTAGATGTACTGGTATTCGGAGGTATCGTTTTGGCCATGTATGTAATTTATAGATGGATGGTAAAGGAGCCAATCATCCCATGGAAAGAAAAGAAGGTTAAACCGAATGAAATCTCTTTAAATAAAAACTTAAATAAGAAAAAGAATAAGAAAAAGAATACTACGAGTTCACCTTTGGATGAAGAAGAAGCAGCGCCATTTCGATTACTTTTCCCCGATATTCTAGGTTTTGAAGGTCATATGATTCGGAGAATTGATAATGAATTTAGCATGATCGCTGAAGTAGAACCAGTTAATTACTATCTAAGAGATCAGGAAGAGCAAGAGATAATCGATACAGCGTTTGAAACATGGATAGCTTCAAATAAATATGATGTTCGTATTTATACACAGAATCGTTTCGTGGATTTGTCAGAAGCTATTGAAGAAATTAAACGAACTCTACAATCGCAAGATGATTTAAATCACGAAGCGAGAGAGTTTGGTGAGAACATGATTAAAGAATTATTGCGTTGGCAAAAATCGACGCCTCGATACGAAGCAAAGCGCTACATTATCTTTAATTATCGTGTAGATGTTAAGGAAATTAAAGCAGATGATGAAGAAGAATTAGAAGAAACTATCCTGGATAAGGCCTTTAATGAACTACATCGTCGGATTCAAGCAGCGCGACAGCATTTAAGAAGCGGTGAAATGGATGTCAAAATGCTATCAACCGATGGAATTGTTGAATTGTGTTATTACGCCTTTAATCGTAAGCGAGCTTTAGTAAACCGATATAAAGATGTTGAAAATCAAGAACAACTTTCCTTATATGTAACAGCGGATCAAACTCCAAGACGAATAGCTTTAGTGAAAGGAGAATTAGAAAAGTATGTTCAAAATGAAAAAGCAACAAGAGAAAGCGACCCAGGAAACGAAAACAAAGAAGAGCTTCTTCAATCGATCTAAAAATGTAGCTAACACTGTTGAACCACCTGAACTAGAAATGACAGAAGAAGATTCAATATTGAATATGAAGCCTACTGTCTGGGATGTTATAGCTCCGGATGGAATAGGGATTACTTCTTTAAGTGATGATTCTGGTACTATCAAGCAATCTTTTGGTACAGAGACCAATTTCCAACCTTTCTATATTTCACGTGATGGCTATCCACGTAAATTACAAACTAATTGGCTTAATGACATTGTAGCAAGTGGAGAATGCGACGTTATGATAGACATTCAAAAGATTCCTAAGTCACTTGCAGTAAGGATGCTACAAAAGCAAAATACCATTTTAAAATCAAATTTACACTTTCAAGCAAAAAGAGGTAATCAGGATCAAATCTTAGATATACAGACAAAAATTGCGGATAACGAGATTTTAGCTGAAGAAACTCAATTTGACGAGAATGACCTATACCATGTTAGTGTTTCAGGAATTTTATACGGTGATTCCAAACGGTCATTAGATAAATACCGTGAATATCTTGAAGATTTATTAGCTGGTAGTTTTATAAAAATTGTTTCAACCTGGGGGCGTGTAAAAAAGGGAATACGGTCAAATTCACCCCTTGGGAAAAATGAATTGCCGGACTCTTTGAGAAATATCGATCGTCGAGCGCTTTCAACATTTGCTCCTTTTATTAGTGGTAGTGGAAAGTTTAATGGCGGAATCCCAATCGGGAACAATATGAGAACTGGTCAAAAAGAGTTTTACAATGCTTTTGGTACTAAAGAATTTAGACCGCCTAATTATAATATGGCGATTTTAGGTATTGCTGGTTCTGGTAAATCAATTGCTATGAAACTACTTTTATCGAGGGAAACTACAGGAATGAATGTGTATTCTCGTTTAATAGATGTTGAAGGGGAATACGTTCGAATTGTAAAACGATTAAAAGGTGTAAATATTACCCTATCAGAAGACAGTAAAATTCGAATTAATCCTCTCGCAATTCATGTAACTACAATTCCTTATGATGAAGATGATGAGGAATTGGATGAGCTAGAAGACGGTGATGAGCGTGTTGTAATAGAGCGTGAGGATGGTCAAAAATTCATTCAATTTGTACCGATTCGGGAGAAGATTAATGAAGCAACAGATTTCTTTGATATCTTATGTCGAGGTAAAAACCAGGAAGATTCAGGGTTGGATGTATTCGAGCGAAATTATACAGAAGAAGCTCTTACCCATCTTTATACAGTAGATAAAAGATTCGAGTATCGTACACATCCATCTTCGCTATTTAAAGAAGGTGCTACAGAAGAGAATGGAAGAATCATTCAAACAAAAGTAAAAAAACCAGAACCAACGTTAACGGATGTTTTTAATTATTTAATTGAGAAATATGAAAATGAGCCAAAAGCTGAACGTTTACTGGCGACAATTCGTCCATTCCTTTCTGACGGTTCAAAGCCAATATTTGATGGACAAACCTATTTTGGTAAAGATGTAGATGTTAACATCCACACAACAAAATTAGTGAACTTTAATTTAAAAAACATGGAGGAAGGTTATCTTAGACCAATTGCATACCATGTAATTCTTAATTATGTTTGGGAGTACTTTGTCAAAAATATTGATAATGAACTTAAGAAAAAAGTTGTATATGCAGATGAATTCTGGACAATGGTGGATAACGAGCAAACAGTATCATTTTCTGAGAAAATGGCGCGCCGTGCTCGTAAGCGTAATGCAGGTTTCCGTATAGCTTCTCAAGACTTTATTCGTATTCTGGAGTCTAAAAAAGCACGTGGGGTACTACAGAATACGTATACATTTATGTTCTTTGAGCAAAACTCAGTTGACCTTTCGGCAATTGAAAAAAACTTTAATTTAACTCGTGGTGAGCGTAAATTAATATTTGAAAATCCGGAAAAAGGTGAATGTATCTTACGTATTGGAAAATCTTCTGTGCATTTAAGAACCGATCCATCAACTAGCGATTTAGAGTTTATTGAATCAAATGCTGCGGTATTAGCGGAATCTCGTAAACGTCGGGATTTTGCTAACGCTTAAGAATCATTTAATTCTATTCTAATGAAAGGAGATGGATACATGGGTTCAGTTTTTGAAGCTATTGGTGAGAAGATACTTGCCATATTTGAAAGCTTATTAACCTTTTTATATAAAAGCTTTATTCAACCGTTTACTGGATTATCATCCTTAAAAGATTTAGTTTACGGCAATGCTGAAGAAGATGGAGAGCCGCTGATATGGTCAACATTCCATGAAACTGATTTAACTAATGCATTCTCCCCCATATATTTAATGCTAATGACATTAGCGGGTATCTTCTTTGTTGCCTTTATAGTTATCGGAGGAATGAGAATATCTAGCTCTCAATTTAATGCAAGTAGACGAAATGAGGTTATGGATTTTATTAAAGACCTTATGTTTGTAGGTATGATGTTATTTTTTCTTCCCACTCTTTACGAATTATTATTCCAAATAAATGATGGAGTAATAAATCTATTTGCAAGTACACATGATTCTCAATTAGATACTATTCAAGAACAAATGGACGTGGATAATAAAGAATCTGAGTTTAAAGGTGTAATTGGGAAAATTGCTATAAATCTTGTTTTATTAGGTTTGGCATTATGGGCGAATTTCTATTATATGATGCGTCGAGTAACATTGATTATTTTAATGGGGATGGGCCCTTTAATGTTAGTGTTCTGGATGATGCCTAGTCTTAAATCCGTCACTGCTACTTGGTTTAAAGAATTAACAGGAAGTATATTTGTTCAAGCTGTTCATGCAATGGTCTTTTGGACAATCGCGGTATTGTCCGTATCTTCAAATGGATTAATTGAGACCATTATAGTATACGTAATTTTCATACCAATTTCGGAGTCTCTTAAAGGATTACTAGGTATGGGCGGTAGCATGCAAAGCAATCTTTCAAAAGCGGGAGCTATGTTTGGAATGAGTGCTTTAGCAGGAATGGCTGGAGCAGTTAAAGGTGCCATGGATGGTAAATCAGTATCCAGTACATTACAAGGCCTACGAAGAGGTTCAAATGGTTTAAGAGATGGTAAAAAAGAAGAGGGTAATCAATCGCCAGATGAACCGAAATCAGGTTCTATTACAGGTGGCAAGGAACAAAGTTTTGCAAACTCTATGACAAGTAAAATGTTAAAAGCCGGAGATTTAATGAGTCGAAGTGGTAAGGCTGTCTTTGGAATGGCTGGAGCGGTTGCTGGTTCGGGAC
Organism: Lysinibacillus sp. CNPSo 3705; assembly: GCF_028674935.1. Taxonomy (NCBI): domain Bacteria; kingdom Bacillati; phylum Bacillota; class Bacilli; order Caryophanales; family Bacillaceae; genus Lysinibacillus; species Lysinibacillus sp. CNPSo 3705. Next base: position 5,277 of record NZ_JAQZSD010000063.1, read on the forward strand.
TAGGACCTGCCGGAGCAATTGCATTAGCAGAGGCAGGAGCAAAACTAGGTGAAATTACGGGTAATAATGTAGGGCGAGCAGGAAGTGCGGCTGCAATTTTAACTACTTCTAGACTAAAGGCTGGAAAAGATGCGGTTGCTTCAATGAAAAACCGTAAGAGTGATGATGAATCCCTTGCAAAAGGATTGAGTAAACACTACACAAATGATTGGGCAAAAGTAAACAAAGATAAAGTCATGGATGATTTACGTGAACGCTTCCCTAATGCTACACCACAAGAACTAGAGAAAAAATATGGTGATATAAAAAAACAAAAAGAAGCTGAATATCTATCTACAGCTACTGGACATATTAAGTCGGCTAAAAAGTTTGCGAAGGATATCGGAAATGGAAAGGAATTAGTTAATGCATCAGCCGAAGGTATGGCGAAGCAGTGGGCTCAAGATAATAGAGAGACATTTATGCAAGATTATACGACTAAAAGTCCTCAATTAACGGGAGAGTCATCTGAAGAGTTTAATCAACGGAAAGAAGCGGCGTTCCAAAACCGTATCAACGATGTTAAGGCCAAATTTTTAAATGATGGCCAAAAATTCTTATCTGCGAATGTAGGTGCAAGTGGAGATGTATCTAGAGATGCTGTAGCTCAATTTATGAGTGCTTCTGCCAAACAACATATTGGTATTGGTGATACAAGTAAATTACTTCAAGCGTCTAAGGATGGAATGGCAAATGTTCAAGGAGCTTCTTTATTAAATGAAGCGGGAAAACCTAATCTTTCTTTACTAGCTAATAGTATTGCTCATGCTAAAACTGCACAGCAAGGAGCTGAATTTATTCAGAATAGACCAGTTGGTGTATCTGAAGATGTTGCGAGACAAGAATGGTTACAAAAGGAAAAAGAGGTATACGCAGGTCATGTATCTTCGTTAAAGACTCCTGAATTTTCAAATGCAATCAATAGTTCTATCCAGCCTCTTCCAAGTTCTACAGCAAAAGCTTTCTTAAGCGGTGCTGCCGGGTTGAATGCTTTAAAAAATATGGGTCAACGTTTTGAAGCGGGGGCAAATATGAGTTATGCAGCATTTACTCAATCCAAGGATGATGGACAATTATTAAAGGCTATCTCTAATGCAATAAATGGCTTTGGAGCTGGATATGCTAACGAACATATTGCGCAAAATGGCGGAGACGCAGCATTGGCGCAGCAACGATTTACAAATGCAGTCGGTTTTGCCGGGGCATTAGCTCTAGGTAGAACAGGATTAAAGTTAGCACAAAGCGGTGCAACTAGTATGTCATCTCCTTATACGCAAGCAGTACAACAACAAATTTCTTCACCATCTGAAGTTATTTCTATGGCTCAAACTACTGTAGATGATCATGGAAATACACAAATAGCTCCTGGAGCGATTAGACAAGTTATTACACGCGATTCATCACATATAGAGGTAAGAACGAATAGTGGTGAAATTATGACGGTTTCTCGTATGGGGGCTGGTACTGAATCTTTGAAAAATGGTGAGGTTGTGTATCAGGATCTTACAGTAGATGGAGATTCTTTAGTTGTAGTATCAGGTGCAAAAGGAGGTCCTTCTACATATCGCCTTGATAGTGGAGGAGCGAAGATTCAAACACCAGTTGAGGTGAATTCTTCACACAATAGCTTATTAGCAAATCCTAATACTATACGAAATAATGCATCAGTAAAACGTACTGAAGCACCTGTATTTAATCAAAGGGTTGAAGCAGGGAATTTCTTTACAGAGGATATTTCGGCATCTGGTATGTCAAATCCTCAAGTAATTGTAGAGAAAGGACGTCAATATGTAACAGCTGAAAAGGATGGACAAACCTACCGTATTTCTCCTATCTATGCAGGAGATGCCCGCTTGAATAACAATGACTTAGTTACAATTCCAGTTGAAGTAAGTAATGGCCAGTTACAGGCAATTAAAACGGTTGGACAGGGTTCAATTGCTCAAAAAGTTACTCAAGAAATACAAACGGTTAATAACGTTACACAAACAGTTACAATGCAAGATCAATCAATTGGGTCTCGTAAAGTTAATCAACGAGAACAGGTTGCTGGTAATGTACTAGATAATCAAACGGCAACATTTTACGATAGTCGTGGAGTTTCAGGTTTGGTTACTCAAAGTCTACCAGAGCATTTAATGTTCTCACGTCATACAGAACGAGCAATGCGTTCGGCAGACCGTCGAAATCAATTAGATGTAGTCAGAAGAAAACAAGGCATATTAGGCTAGTTGTTTGATACAGAGAGAGGTGTATGTTTAGATGAATCATTCAAACAATGAGGAACAACAACCAACTGTATCGCAAGTAGCAAAAGAAAAAATTAAAAAGGCATCGTCTAAACAAGCAAAAAAATTAGTAAAAAAGGTCGCCAAAAACGCTGCTAAAGTGGCAGTAAAAGCCTTTGCAGGTGCAATAAAAGCAATAATGGGATTCCTAGCCACGGTGCTAGGTCCCTATCTTCTTGCTATTGTAGGGATTTTGCTTGTTATTATTTTTATATTTATTATAACAACAGTTATTTTAAGTGAAGATGATGATTTAGGAGAAGATGCCGGGTTAGTAAGAGAATATGCTATTGCTGCAGCTGATACAACTGTTGATCCAGAGCGTCCAGAACAACAAAAATATAAGATTCCTTTTCAATTAATTATTGCTGCAGTTCAAATCTATTATTCTGAACATAATAATATAGATATTGAAGAAGCGATGTATGATATTGCCGAGGCATTGAAACCAATATTCACCTATAAAACTAAGCAAGGATTAATAGAAACCATAACCACGGTATGTACAGATGGTGTTTGTACCACTACAGAATCAAATGATGTGATTAATGTAGAAGTACTCGTTAGGGTAGATGCTTGGGATCATATTATGATAGGAACCCCAGAACAAGTAGTAGGTGATTGGGTAACTGAAACAACATCATCTGAAAGTGTATCAACGGATGATGAAGGTAATACAGTTAGGTCGGTAACAACAACAACGACTGAAACGCGTGTTACAACATGGATAGCCAATGAAAACGCTACTGAAGATTATACAAGATTTGAGAATGGCTTATTCGCTAAACCTTTTAAGATGGGGGTAGAAGATCTTAAATTAATCGAAGTATTTTATCAATCAACCGGAGGAAGAGTGAATTACGCAGCTTGGAAAAATGGTACCCTTACAGGCGATTATGAATATAGTGGATTTGGCGGGGATGTGGATGTAACACCAGGTAGTAACGTCCCAGCAGAATTTATGAAGTATTACTTAGGGGCTCAGCAACAATTTGGTGTTCCTTGGTATTACTTAGCGGCATTTCATTGGGTCGAAACGAGATTCTCCACTGCTAAGCCTATGATATCCTCAGTTGGAGCAGAAGGCCACATGCAGTTCATGAGATGTACTTGGCATGGATGGGGGTACCCAGGGTGTAAAGGTACCAATGGGCATACTGAGATGTCTGCATCAGATCTATATAATCCGGCTATTATAAAAAAATATGGTGGATACGGTATAGACGCGGATGGTAATGGCAAAGCGAGCCCTTGGGATATTGCAGATGCTATTTATTCAGCTGCATATTATCTATCAAAGAATAACTTTTCAAGTAACCCAGACGGCGCTATAAGGAAATACAATCATTCAGATTCTTATGTAGCTTTAATTAATAAAAAGGCTAAAGAATTTAAAGATGCGGCGACAGTTAATTCAAATGGTACAGGAGAGAAGCCTCCGTTAAATGTGAAAAATGGTTTTATTCGACCTACTGCTGGGGGTATATCCTCGCCTTTCAGTGCTCGATGGGGAACATTCCACTATGGAGTTGATCTTGCTAACGACGCAAATACACCCGTACTTGCAGTTGCAGATGGTGTTATTACAGCTGCTAGGGGTGGATGTCCGCTTCAAGGTAAGTTAGGTAGTAAGTGCGGTGGAGGTTGGGGTAATTATATTTGGTTAAAAGTTTCTGTAAATGGAGTGCAATACGAAACTGTTTATGCACATTTAAATAAAATACTCGTTACAGAAGGTCAAAAAGTGAAACAAGGAGATACAATTGGATTAATGGGTACCTCCGGTAGTTCAACAGGGTATCACCTACATTTCGAGTTACACAAAGGGAGTCGGCTAAAAAGTAACGCAAATGTATTGAATCCAGTAGATTATGTACCAATTTAATATTATGCAAATCACCTACCTTTATGGGGTGGGTGATTTTTTCAAAAGGGATGATCAATATGAATAAACGTAAATTCTCTTGTACCCTACTTATACTAGTTTTTATAATTATATGTATTACGTTATTTTTCTACTTTGCTTATAAAGGAAAAGAAAAAGAAGTATTGCATGAAAATCAAAAATGGGTTGAAAAAAGGGTATCTGATTTAGAAATAGACTATAAAGATAACGAAAAAATTTTAAACTTTATCGAAAATTCATTACCAAGAGAAGTTGATTCTAAAAACTTCCCCTATTTTGTTAGAGATAATTTTAACGGTGAAAAGCTTCCGGAAGATGACTTACAAGAAATGATATTTGCTGAACTACAGTATGCGATTCAAGAAAAAAATATAGATATGCTAATAACAACCTTTGATGTAAATTCATACGTAGAATTTGTTAGACAATACGAAAATCATGAAGAATTGGTAAAAGCAAAAAATAAATTATTGAGCTCCATAGAAAAGTCAGGTACTTTTGAATCGATTAGCTATATTCGTAAGGATAAAAGGTTGTATACAGTCGTATTCAACTATGCAACAGGAAATACAATAAAGGTGGAAGTAAAATTAAAGCGATATACTGTAGATGGAACTAAAAATAAATATTATTATTTAATCGATTCTTCATTTGTAGACTTTTTTGAAGCATTCAATAAATCAACTGAACAGTAAACAATTGTTGTTATTTCCAGTTATAATTGATAAAATTAATCACATAAACTACTTGATTAATTTTATATTTGAACGGGAACAACCTGTCGAGTAAAACATACATTTCGTATGTTTTTTCGACAGTTTTTTTTGTTTTATTCTATTAATCATACTTTTAAGGAGGATAAACATGAACGAACAGCAGATCAAAGGTGAATTTTTTGAAGGAAGTCTTGGTAAGGGTGGAAATTCATTAAATTCATTTTTTGAAATTAGTGAAGACTTAATTATTTTTCTTCAGAAAATAGAACAGTTAAAAGTTAAACAATCTGACTATGAAATTTTTAAGAATATAAATGGCAAATGGAAAAGAGGCATATCTACCTTTTTCCCATTTGCTACAGGTGTCAGGAAACCTAATGTAAGTTTAATTTTTAAAGAGGCCTTCAGTAAAGAAAGAAATGAAGTAGTTATTGGTGAGTCAGGTAATGGTAAGGCATACCATCCTCGTCTTGTGAAAATTTAAAATATCTATGTGAAAGTTTGAGCTTAATTAATCAATCAAATAAATAAAAGGAGGTAAAAAATGCACTCAGCACTTCTTTCTGATGGAAAATTGGTCACAGCAAAGGAATACGAGGCGACAAGGCATGGGATGATTCTCTTTTGTATGGATCCTACTTGCAAAGTACCGGTCCATTTTGTAAAAGGCGATGTATTAAACTCGCCCCACTTTAAAACGAGTGGTAAAGCAAACTCAATTCATAAGGAGTCATGCGGGTTTGCGAAAAAACTAACTTTTAAAGATACCGTATCTAAAGTAAATGAATATCAGGAAGCGTTAAGAGCTCAAGGAATAAGGGAGTTTGTAGTTAGATTAAACATGGATAAGCTTGATCCTGATTATGTACCCAAAGAAGTTAATCGAGGTATTGGTGAAAAGGAACAAGAACCACCTCCTGAAATTGATAAAAAATTAATTAAGGAAAAGCCTGAGACTCCCTCATCTTTGTCCTCCCTAAAAAGTATTAAGAAGTTATATCAAAGCGTTAGTCCAGATTTATTGGCCAGTATTGTTATCTCAATAAAAGGTAATCAGATACCGATCTCTAAGCTAATTTGTCATTATGAAACTGCTCATAACCTATTTTGGAAGGGAGATACACTTGAAGTCCCTTATTTTATTTATGGTGTAGTACAGAAGGTAGTTAGACGTGAAAAAGTATGGTTTATTAATTTAGCTTCGAATGCCTATTTCTTTACTTTAGTCATTTTTGAGAAGTATTTTAAACATTTTTCTTATCGTGATGAAGATCTTCTAAACAAAGAGATATTAGCAATGGGACTCTTAAGGAAAAATGAATATCAAAAAGATAAACCTTCTACGGAAATGATTATTAAATCTGATGATTACATTGAGTTCTTATAACTTCTGTAAAGGAAAGGAACTGTTTTACAGTGAATGATAGTGTGAATAATTTTTAAAGGATTTGCAATTTGAACGATATTAGGGGTTTTCGCCACAGGTCTTTATTTTAGATGGACATTACAAAAATCTAACTCTGATCAATTGAATTTTTCAAACAATACAAGTGAAATTATTTTGATTATCCATGATTACATTAGCCTATCCAGTTAGCCTCTCAAACAAATGATAAAGATATACTAATGAAGGGAGAAATGTTTACATGCAATACTCTGAATATAGAAACATACATGGCAAATGTAGAAAAAGAGTGGGGCGTATTTTGAGTGTTGGAAAACCCCAAGTACTTAGAGGGGTCTTACTAAACGAAAAATTTAATAGCGACCTATTAATTGAAGGTGTACTTGAAAACGTTATGTCCTACTTTTCAAATTTAAAACTTAACCTGAAAAGTCAGCTCTAATAATTCCATGAAAAAGTCTTTTATAGGAACATTGAAGAGTAAGCGAACAGTGATAAGAATTATTTCACTTGTCCTGTTTGTATCTGTAATTTCATTTGTACTTTATCAAGGTTCTAAAAAAAACGTAACGTTTGATGCGAACGGAGAAACAATCGAAGTAACAACACATGCCAAAACTGTAGAACAATTATTACACGATCAAAATATAGACGTTGCAAAGCATGACAAAATATCACCCCCCCTAACTACCAAAATTGTTAACGGCTTAGCAATTTCATGGGAACAGGCAAAAGAAGTAACTATTTCAGTTGACGGAAATCGATTAAAAGTTTGGACAACTGAAACACACGTGAAAGACATTTTAAAAGAAGCAAATATTGAAGTATCAGAGCATGACTCGCTAGCACCAGGTCTAGATACAGAAATAGGAGCAGACAACAGGATCGATATTCAAAAGGCGTTTCAAGTATCGCTTGTCGATGGCGTAAACGAGAGACAGGTATGGTCCACATCGACTACGGTCGCTAACTTTTTAAAACAACAAGGAATTCAACTAAATGAATTCGATCGTGTCGAGAATAACCTTAAGGACGTAATCACTCCGCAGAAAAAAATAACAGTAGTTCGCGTAGAAAAGGTTATTGATGTAGTGGAAGACTCTTTAGATTTCACAATTGAAAAGAAGCAAGATGCTTCATTGCAAGAGGGAAAACAACAAGTTGTAACAGCAGGGCAAAAAGGTTTAATGACTAAAACGTATGAAATCATAAAAGAGAACGGTCAAGTTGTAGCTAAAAATCTACAATCTGAAAAAGTTGTAAAAGAGCCGCAGAATCAAGTGGTTGCAGTAGGTACTAAAACTATAGTGCCTAGTGTTACTAGCGTCCCTAGTAATGCTAGTACGGCTAGTATACCAAGTGTTCCAAATATAGCAAATACATCGAATATATCACTCGGTTTAACAGAGCCAGCAAGCGGTCATGAATTTTATGTAACTGCAACTGCCTATACCGCGTATTGTAAGGGGTGTTCGGGTACATCTGCCACTGGTATTGATTTACGCTCAAACCCTGAGTTAAAAGTAATTGCGGTGGATCCGTCTGTTATTAAGCTTGGCTCAAAAGTTTGGGTTGAAGGCTATGGAATAGCTGTTGCCGCGGATACTGGTGGTGCAATTAAAGGTAATAAGATAGATATATTTGTCCAATCTGAAACTCAAGCAATTAATTGGGGAGTTAAGAATGTGCGTATAAAAATATTAAATTAAATAATTAATAAAGGAGCGGATTAAAGATGAAAAAACTAATTGTTGTATTCATTATATTGCTAGTACCGTTTCTGATTTTAAATAATAAAAAGAGTAGAAAGAAATGGAACGAATTTATGAAGAAAAGTTAAGTAGTGATGAATAATGTACCAAACAAGGTCCTTCTACCTTGCTGGATTTTCGAACAGGCAAAGAACGATAAAAAAGAAATGCATCGCTTGGTGGAAGATTATATGTCTAGATATCCAGATTTCAGATTAATTGAGGTAAGAGGTAGTTTCGCAGTTTGTGAGAAGTTAGAAAACTTAATATAAAAAATAAGAAGACGGGAGTTAATCCGAATGAAAAAATTTTATCCTTCAACTTTAAGTCTAACAAAGGAAGAAGCGACAGTACGTATTTTTGAATACTTCGACAAAGGTGAAATTCCTATAATTGTAGATACTATAAAGAAACAATTTCAAATTCCATTATATGAAACGCAGAAAGTTCGTGAAATAATAGGTGACCTGTTATCAGAAAGGGACAGGCTTGATACTATTGAGTTTTTAAATTTTTGTATGCAAGAAGTTGCAAATAAAAAATTCGAAAAGTGGCTAAGTACACCTGTACATGTTGTACCATTCGATCCTCAGATTCATGGATGATTTGAAAAGGAAGCGGCTTTTCACAGGCCGCTTCCTTGTATTAATTATTTAGCTTTAACACACCATTTATTTGTTCATCAGTAAGGTTACGAACAAATGTGATGTAGCTAGGTAACCCATATTTTTTAGCATATGCAGTCCAATAGGTAACGCCATTTATATATGCATGGCTATGCTCTTTAAGTACTCTAAGTAGTTCTGTTTCTGTACGGTGAAGCGTGTTGTTATATTTGAGCAAAGTCTCTCTGTCTAAACGGGTTTTAATCCAATTCATTGTGGGTAGGTTTTCATTGGTCTTAGACTTATGTTCACGTATGTGCTGCTCCCAAACTTCTTGGGTAGTAAAAAATGCTTGGTGCTTATCTAATATTTCTAACAGTTTCTCATCTGTAAATGTAACAGGATTACCAGTGCTGTTTTTTGATAAATTCATTGCTTCACGGAAATCATTCCAGCTCCCAAAATTATTAATGATTTTTTGGGGGTGCGGCAAGTGTAACTCACTATGATTGCGACGAAATTCATCATACTTCCTCACGGAGATAACATGATCTACGAAAGGTTCCATTACATAGCGTATCAACATCTTTTGATAGTCCTCTTCGATATGTTTTGGTACCTCATTAGTTGATACATTGTGTAAAGAGCAATATTCTGCAAGCAATATGAGTGCATGTTGATGGACGGGTTCCCATTCATTAACTGAGAGTATATCCATAATCGTATGAGAATAAGGCAAATTGTGATGTTTACGTCGTTTAAGCATGGTATCCCATTGATTTGCGATTTCCGTTTTATTAACATAGCGCAAGAGAATAATATCTAGTTCTTTTTTTGAAAAATTTCTATATTTGTAATTCAAATTACACACTCCTAATTTTGTAGGTTTGTTAGATAATCAATGGCCCATTTGTTGTTACGAGCTGCAGCATTTTTAACTTCTTGAATGACATCTGCTCGGTATAAAGGAGCAAATGCATCGATATATGGAACCTTTTGCAATTCACGATAATAGGAAGGTGTAACAGGTGATTTATAACGTTCTATTTCTTCTGGATAAGCTAATGGTAAGGCATAACTTAAAACATGCGCACGTGAGCTTAAATGATTTAAATGGAACTTGTTAGTTGCCTTTTTATAAAGTTTTTCAATTGAGTTACCTTGCAACTTTTCAAACTTCGTTGCATTAGTGCAATTAAAGATATAACCACTACCTTTATCTGTAACGTCTAATGTTATATGGTTTGAATTTTCATCCCAAAAGATATCGACTTTAGAAGCGGGCACATAAAAATCTGCTATTTGTTCTGTGTTATTAACGAATCTTTCATATAGTTCTTCGTAATTATACGGTGTTTTCTGTGGAGACGACTCCACTAAAATTTTTGAAGCATAGGGTGGTATTGGGTTAGGTGTTAGTAGATACCACGTTTTATCGGAATCTGAGTATGCAAATACATAGTCGCTCATGTCCTCTAGGGATGCAATTGCTCTGTTTAAAGTTGATATAGCTTCTTTTTGAGATATGACAGTTCTATTTGCGGTAACATCATCTTTTTGTTCTTGAGAAACAAAGACTGCTGTATATGATTCTTCAATAGATGATGAAGATCCATGAATGATTTCCTTATTTAGTTCTTTAAAAGATTCGGTAGAATCAGGACGAATTATTTTAAGTCCTTTCATTAACTTAAAGATAGGATAAATCACAATCATCAAAGGTAATAAAAGTAATGAAAAGGCGTATTGCAAAGGAGTAGGGCGATTGCTATTAAAGTTGCTTCCAAACAGATTCAGCATAGATAAGATTAAAAACGTTGAAATGGCAACAAGGATAAAGAATATTAAAATCAATCCTACAATTAGACCCAATACATTAATAGTCGTATGAATTGGTGTACCAGTATTTAAGCCGATTTTTTTAGCAATTGAAACTAAACCCACCGATTCAAAAATGGGGTAGAACCAATCGTTCCACTGCCAAACTATTAAAAACGTAACTAGAATCCCTATGATTCCAGCCAATCCATTTTCTTTTTGCATATCATATTGGCGCTTAGTTCCATATAACCAAAGTAAATCATTTAGCATAAAGTATCACTCACTTTCATAAATAGAAATTATTAATACAATTTTATATTAATGTTATATTTTATGTAAGATAATGATACTCGATTCACTGTTTATTGTCAAATTTTAGTTTTTATAAACCATAGTCAAAAAAATAAGTAAAAATAAACGTAGCAAAATTTTAATAAAAAAACATAAACACCCAAATTATCTCTAAAAAATCATCAAATTAATTCATGCCCTGGTAATTAAGCTAACTTTATTCAAATATATCAAAAGAGGATAGAAGAGATTTAACTTGCTCTAATTCATCCACTGTTAGTTTGGATAAAATAATTGAGATTTCATTTCTTAACTGTAGTTCATATATAAAAAGGTCATTAAAATCTTGTACGTTTTCTTTTGAATTTTTTACTTCATTCGTTTGAAATTGAATTTCTTTTTGAAGATAGTCAATTTTATTTAAGATATTACCCATTTTATCGTGTAAAGATTTCAAATCTAAAAATGCATGTATTATTTCAGACCAATTATTCGGTTTCTCACCTTTATAGTTAATTGATTTTCGCTCATTGGAAAAATGAGTATTAACTAATGGCGAAGTAGGGGGAACAGGAATACGGTCTATATAAGAAGGCATAACAAACCCTACGTGGTCTCTACGATACTCAACAACAAGTGAAGGTGAAAGGATATAACCTGGATATGTACGACTTAAGCTAATTATTGTTTCGAAGAGATCTTCTTCATCTTCAAAAATATAGCTAAGTCGATATGATTTCTTTCTTAGTAGTGCTTTTGCCCAATCTAATGTAATAAAACGTTCGAGGGTACTCCTTTGAAGTAGTTTATAACAAGCAATACACACATATTCAATAGGTGGGGTAATTCGACCACTTTCAATACCCGAAAGAGTCCCCAAAGGAATATTAAAAATATCTTCAGCGGCTTTTTTTTGAGTAAGTTTATGTTGTTTTCGCGCATTTTGTAATCTTTCTTTCATGGTAATACCTTTTACAGATAATGACATTAAATCAGTCCTTTCGTATAAGTACAGATGTACGTTTAAAGCAGGAATATAGTAGTTGTAAATTTCTAATTGTTTACTATTTATTATACAGAATGTGTAGATATTAGCTATAACATGTATTATGTGAACTGTAAAATTTACATTTTTATATCAACTATAACAATTTCAGATCATCAATTCATGAAAGTCTTATTATCTCTAGTAAAAATTAGATTTGCAAATTGACAAGATAATATATAAAACGCTTAAGACTATTAATAAGTTACTGAATGTCTACTAAGGTATCTTTTTACATGTAAAGTCCTTAATCAGTTAAGTCAACATTGTTCAGATGTCATGGACAAAAACTTCCGGACACTCAAAGTACTTTTTGATAAGCATTCTTATTAATTTGTCTAAAGGTTCATGTCAAAAATAAAGACAAGAACTTTTAGACATTCTAATTTTTGTTAGGAAATTCCTGTCTAGGGAAAGTTCTAGAGTGATTGTTCACAAAATATAAATTTAACGAACAATCAAAGGTTAAATGTAGTAAAATTAGATTAATAAAACAAAATCGAGAATTGATATAGAAAATGAAGAATTGGAGAAAAATGTATGTTAAGAAAATTCATTAATTATTTAGCAGAGCTGCCACAGCGTAGAATTGATAAAAGAAGAAAAGAATATGATGATTTTTATCGTGCTGAGGGTTACAAAGAGCCTGAGTTTATAAAATTTAGCCCTAGGTCAAATAAGACTTCAAATACAACGGAGCGCAATATAAAACATAACTCTTCAGGAACACTTGTTAACGGTTCTAGTAATTCAAATACAATGGGCAATATCATTTACAGTTCAGCACTATCTGAAACCGCTTCAGAAACCTCATCACACACTATTTGTTCACAAACAGATTACTCCCATTCAAGTAGCTTTACATCTGGTAGTACAGATAGTTCATCTTATTGCGATTAGGAGGCGAATATGAAGTCACTTGAATTGTTAGCACTTATGGAAGAACAGCAAAATTTAATTAAAAGTATTTCATTTTTAGAAAATGAATATAGCGATATTAATAAGCAGATTAAATCAATTTTACTTAAGGAATTAGAGGTTTGTCAGAATCAAATTAGCAGCTGGAAAAGGCAAAAATAGAAAACTATACAGAAAGGCTGTGTTATTAATGACTACATCATTTACTATTCCAGTTAAATTAGAAGATATTGAATTGACAGAAGATCTCCTGCAGGCATTTGAGAAAAAACAAAGTAAAGTATTTAAAGTCACAACAAAATTAGCTTTGGTAAGTGATCTGTTACCTAAAAGTGATATCGGTCATCTAAGTCCATTAACGAATGTATTGATCATAGCTGATTATGATAAAGGACGATTAGATATAGATATACTGGAAGATTAATGAAAGCAGGTATTAAAATATGGTGAGGTATTCATATGATTTATTTACAATGATTTCTGATTATTGGTCCCCTATCCCCAAATTTAATCAAGGCTCATTAATTCTATTGCTGATTTATAGTAAAAAACAAAATTATCAATCTGTTGAAGAATTACAAAAGGATTATGAACAGCTACATCTATACAATGATAAAGTAACACCGGATTTTCTAATGATTTTTTCTGAAGCAATGAATTATCTTTTAAAGAATAATATTGTTAATGTATCCGAACAAGGTTTGGCGTTAGATGAGGAGCAATGTCTTTTATTTCTCCTGGACAATACTAACACTACTCAAATTAATCTACTAAACTAATTTCGCACCTTTCTTATACATAGTTCAGTACCTGATCGATTTGAGTAGTGGTTTGAAATTTATAAGTAAGTTTGTAAGGGGTATGTCAAAGGTGCGATACTAGTTTATATGAAAAATAGTTAGAAAATAGACTGGAGGGAATTTATTTTGAAAAAGACAATAGATATAGCTCCAGAACTATTACATAATACAGAGGGCCTTCATTAATACAAAGCTACATTACAATAAGTAATCAAAGAATAATTGGTAAGGGAAAAGCTTCGATTCCACAATATTGTGTGTTATATCCAAGTTACAGAATATAATATTGAGGATATGGAGTTTAATAGCTCTGTAAAAAATCTACGGATATTTAAATTAGAGGAGTGTATAAAATTGAATAGTGTATTAAAAAAGTTATTTACTGTAAACAAAGAAGAAACTATAGAAGAAAAGCTAAACCTACTTGATTTTAAGAAAGAGCTTTACATAAAAGATATTAAAAAAAGAAAGCAACAACACAAATCATTATTAAATTATAGATACTACCAACAGGAGGATTATGATAAAGTAATACAATTTGCTACCCTTATAACCGAAAAATTGCAAAAAGTCTATGGAGTTAATGGGGAATTCACCCCTTTTGAACTAAAATTACTTAATAAAATTTTGTCCGAAAACTTTGGAGTTAGTTTCTACTTACTTTCAGATATAAACGATGAAGAAGATCAAAAGGAACCTTTAATTAAAGCATTGGTTGAGGAAGGTTTTCAGTTTGTAGATAATGTGGGATATGTCAATTTAGATAGAGTAGTATCTAAGGTATCAATAAAATAAAAAAATAAGAACGAATGTTCGTTAAAATTGTATTTTGTGAACAATTGAAGAGGATGGAGTGTTTTTATAAATGGCTATAACACCTGAGAAATTAAATATACGTAAATTACTAGAAAAACATTGTGACACTATGCCCTTCTATGTTAAGGAATATATACAATCAAAATTAACTGCAGGATTGTCTCCTGACACCCTTTTACAGTATCTCTATAGATATAAACACTTCTTTAGTTGGTTGCTCACAGAGGGTCTTGTGGAAGCTGAGGATGTGGCTGCTATCCCCTACTCTGAATTAGATAGAATGCGGAAAGATACAATAGAAATGTATATTCAGTTTTTACGTAACGAAGATATTTCGAAAAAAGAAGATGATACTGAAGGCAAACCAAAAGCTTTAAAATTACCTGAGTATCGCGGCGAAGCGGTTGTCGCCTTATCGATTCAAGCTTTAAAGTCCCTTTTCAATTATCTAACCAAAGAAACCGAGGATGAAGATGGTGAATGTTATTTCTATCGAAATGTAATGTCTAAGATTGTAACGCATAAAAAAGGAGAAACGGCCAGCCGTAGAGCCCGTGATCTTAACGCAGTTATATTAAATGACGATGATATTTCAGCATATCTTAAATTCATTGAGAATGGTTATAGTGAGACATTAACTTCTGCAGAAGCCAAAAGCCGATGTGAACGAGATAAGGTTCGTGATTTGACTATTAACTCGTTAATTTTAGGTACCGGTATGCGTGTTGGAGAAATTGCCAGTATTGAAATGAACAATATACATTTGCACAGTCGATACATAGATGTTGTACGAAAAGGCAATAAGCCAGATTCAGTTTCAGTGCTAGAAAGCGCCATAGAGGATTTAGAGCGTTATTTGGGTATTAGAGAAACCAAGTATCCAGGAGCTAAGCAATCCCCCTTCCTTTTTGTGAGTGTCTATGGCGGCGTTGCAAGACCCCTTTCCAGAAGAGCAATTCAAAACATCGTTAATAAATATACTTCTGCTTTTTTTAAAAGTAGTAAAAGTCCCCATAAATTAAGACACTCGTTTGCAGTAGATTTTATCCGCAGCGGTGGAGATATAATTTTATTACGAGATCAATTAGGCCACTCAGATATAAAAACGACTTCATTGTATACTAATATGTCTTCAAAAGATGGCGAAAAAGTCTTGAATGAAATGGATAAGAGAAGGTAAAAAAAGTCCAAACTGTAGCTTTTGAATAAAGTTCGATTAAAAGTAAGTTGCAAACGCTGATTTTATACAGAAAGAAACCAACTGTTTTGAAACAAAGTTTGATCAAAACAGTTGGTTCTTTATTTATCTAGTTTGATTTTTATAATAAAGATTGCCATTCATGGCATCGCTACTCGAATGGCTGAGCAAATCTTAGCAGAAGTCGGAACTGACGTGGAGAAGCAATTCCCCAGTGCGGCTCACTTATGTTCCTGGGCAGGGCTAGTACCTGGACACAACGAGAGTGCTGGTAAAAGGAAATCAACTAACATGAAAAAAGGAAACAAATACTTGAAATCAGCTTTAATAGAAGTTGCTCATTCTGTCAGAGGATCCAAAACCTACCTGGGTGCAATGTATAGACGAACTGCTTCACGAAAAGGTAAAAAGCGAGCAGGAATATGGTTGCCCATGCAATTTTAAGAATCGCCTACTATCTCTTAACACGCAAAGAAATGTACGTAGACTTAGGTGAAGATTACTTTGACAAGCAAAAAGAACAATCTATTGTACGATATTCAGTTCGAAGACTTGAAAATTTAGGGTATAACGTCACAATCGTTGAACTGGATGCCTCCTAATCCAAAAAATAATTCTTTCCTAATTTTGACGCTGCAAATTTTAAAAAACAAATGAGCTGCGTCTGCTTTCGTGTCGTCTTTATCCCGAAATTGAAGAGTTTTATTTTCATGGGAGTACAATAAGAAAAAAGAGCTGTTCAAACAGCTCAATGGTCTTCAAGTAAAGCAACCCGATAGTTTCTTTCACAAACTTGTTTATTTTTCACTTAACGTATTGCGGGAATGCTACCTTATAGTCACATAAGAAAAGGGCTACCTTATTTTTATTAAAGAAAGTTCAATAAAAATAAGACAATCCTATTTATAATTGGCTTATTGCCACTTTACTTGATATGAGTACTTATAAGCGTCCATTTTTTCTAACAGCTTCTTTGGGTCGGTATCTACAATTATCAAATCCCTGTATGTTTCTTTCATAAACCCTTCTTGAATTGTATGATCTATCATGGACAATAGAGGATCATAAAATCCATTAACGTTTAATAATCCACATGGTTTTTGATGATAACTTAGTTGTGCCCAAGTAAAAACTTCAAACCACTCTTCTAAAGTCCCTACACCACCAGGAAGAGCAATGAAACCGTCCGATAGAGATGCCATTTTTGCTTTCCTTTCGTGCATAGTAGCAACGACATGTAGTTCTGTAAGCCCTTCGTGTGCAATTTCAACGTCTTTTAATTTTTGAGGAATAACTCCTATTACATTCCCTTTATTTTCTAATGTTGAATTAGCTATAGCCCCCATACAACCTACTTGAGCGCCTCCGTAAATTAATGTTCTGTCTTGTGAAGATAACTCTCTTCCCAGTTCTTTAGCTGCTTCTAAATAAGAGGCATTTTTTCCCTCACTTGAACCACAAAATACGGTTATATTTTTTATTTTCATTATTGGTCCCCCTGTCTCAATTTCAATTTTTTAATTAAATACAGAAATAAAAAATTCCTGATTACGAAGAAGTACAAGATTTGTACTTTCTTCGTAATCAGGAATTACGGTTCCTGGTAGAGACCTCCAAACCATATCATTGGAGTTATACGAAATTTCATTAAATTCATAGTTGCTTTTTAAAGGATAACAAAAAATAGTTTAGGTTGTCAATCTAGTCCAACACCGAATAATCCTTTAGTTATTGTAAAAGCATATTGCATAAATAATAATATTTTCTTCTTCAACAAGCCTGCCTCGTTAGCCATCCATGTAGCGCAAAAACCAGCGCTACACCACAGAAAATGAAAGATGATTAAGTTCTTTCATGGGAGTTTAAGTACATTTCTTCACAATCTTAAAGTGATATTATCATAAATTTCCAATAAAAAAACCTCACCTCTAAAAATCTATAGAGGTGAGATGTTTTTAATCAATCTTTATTATAAATGATCAAACTTTTTTATAAAGCTACACGTGGCTTTCCTTTTGAACATTATTTATACATGTTTTTATGTACTTTCTTCAAAAGTAATTTATAGCAATGCTTTAGTGGTATTTGGAACACTGCAGCACTATCGACTTTAATGAATAAAATTATGCATATTTCTTAACGTTGTAAATCCGCATTTTTCTGACGCTAACTCTTGCAAAAGTTTTAGTACATATACTAAAACTTAAATCCTTTATCCAAAAGGCTTCGAATATATCATTGTGTTTATAACAAATTTTAATAATTATTTTCTTTAACTAACCTGCCCAGTCAGCCATCCATGTAGCTCAAAAATCAGCACTTCACCACAGAAAATGAAAGATGACTAAGTTCTTTCATGGGAGTTGAAGAACAAAAGCGATGCTTATTCAACAATTGCGCCCGATTATGGAATATCGTTATTCCCAAAAAGGTACGAACGTTGATATAAACAACATTCGTACCTTTTTGTTCTATTACCTAACTTTCATTTGGGAACGTTATTTTGTATATCAATTAATTTATTATACAGTCGACTGACATAAATTTAATACGTAATTTAAATCTACATCTTTTTTCAAATGTTCAGGTGTCCAAGGAATATGAATATGTGGTAATACACCTGTTTCATTACAATGATATTTTTCGTGCATTTTAGATGTACTATATACAAATGCATAATCACCGTAATCTTTTGTTACAACATTAAAGTAATCGATAATGCCCTTTGTAGCTCTTCCAACGACCGTTACTTTAGGCGATTTTTTTGCGTTTTTTACAAATGTATCGCCCGAGCTACCACAAGTAACATCGGATAAAATATACACATTTTTGGGATACTCTCTACCATTAATTATAAAGTCGACTTCTTGATTAAGTGATAACAGTCCTTGCCCGCTATAAGTTCGATATTTTTCAATTTCCATTTCAATCCATTGTTTTGTTTCTGCATCTAGCGGTTGTTGTAAATAATTTTTTAAAGTAGTAATCCATAAATTACAATTTTTTTCTGTAAAGTTTATATACGAAACTTCATCTGATTCGAACAGTGTTGAGGCGTTTATTTTTTTATCAAATAAATATTCTAAAAGTGGGGAATAAAATAAATCATTTCCGCCTAAATTTAGGCGTACGTCGATAATTAAGTTAGGTGCTTCGTTTAATCCTTTAAAATTATCTTCCACGATTTTTTGAATTGGTTCACTTTGTGTGAAATCCGTAATTTTTATGTAGTTTGTATTTGAGTTTAACTGTTTAAATGAATATTCAGGAATATAAGAAGGTCTCGGGTATTCCTTTAAATCGATTTCATATATTTGATGATTTCGTTGGATTTTTATTGAATCCACAAGCGTTAAAGCTACATTCCATGATTGTCTTTCATGAATACTGTCAGTTAAAAATTTATAATGCTCTTTTGCAAATTCTTCAATTGAGCGTCCGTCCAAAGCTAAAATTTCATCCCCAATTTGCAAACGTTGCTCGCCTTGAAGCTCTGTTACATAAAGTGCATTTTTATAACGATTTACTTTAAATCCTTTAAACGGAATTGTATTGTTTTTTTTAGTAAATATAAGATGACCATCTTTAAAATCTAATAAATAACTTTGTACGGTTTGTACGAACTCTACTACATCCATTTCATCTGTAATACGATAATTATTGGGACAGTTAATATGCTTTTTATCTAAAAACCCCGCATAATCGTTTGATATAATGTCTACAATGTCCTGAAATATTTCTGTTTTAGTATGCATTTAATCACCCCTAAAATAAATTCATATATACCATATTGTACCATTATTTTTATTTTTAGATTTAGCATGCGGGCTGCTAGAATTAATTAGATTGAATAAAACCATAGAAACATTCCCAAAGTTTCGTTTGGAATTCTTTAATAAAAAGTTGTTATTCAACAATCTGGCCCTATAACAAAAAAACACCCAATTCTATATAAGTGTCTTAATTGGATGTGGATGTATACTCTTTTTTTATACCAGCTCGATTAGATATGCGCTTGATAATATATCTTTAAATTAGCAATGCCCATCCTCCTTTTTGGCCTTCTGTCCGTAATAAACAAACAAGGTTCCTTATCCTCTCGTTCATCTAAATACCTTTTTAACCAAATGGAACAGCGGGTATTAAAGTACACTTCCTTTTTCTTCTGATACTTTCGGAAACCGAAATCCATTTTCATAAAGAATTTCATGTTTGGGCTGCCTTGAAGAGCGTAGTATGTTTCGGTACCTTTTGCATCAGTATTTGATACGGGATTAACATGGATACCTACGAAGATCTCACCATAATTAGCATGTATAAAGTCAACTCTACCTGATAAAAGTTTGAAGGATTCTTCTTATTTACCAGGATAGTAATGGTAATTTTAATTTCGGGAAAAAACATATATTTAAATTTTGTTAAAAACAATTCGTTGGGAATATTCTATAAATCTTTTTGCGGCTGGTGACGCTTTTTTTATTGAAGGTATTGCAATTCCTAAATTTCGTAAACAAGGCGGCTCCAAATTTAGAGTTTGAATTTTGCAGTGTTTATATCCCTCTAAAACTAATTTAGGTAAGACACTTATACCTAAACCTCGTTCAACCATAGAAATTATTGTGTAATCATCTGTAGATGTAAACTTCACATTAGGTTTTAGTTTATGTTTTTCAAAAAATCCATGAACTTCATAATCAAAATTACTGGGTAATTGTATAAATGGATAG